>JAKAHQ010000022.1 GCA_021814855.1 Bacteroidota bacterium
GGCGGCAAATCAATACAAAACTTTTTTCGAAAGGTATAGACGGCTGGTGGCTTGACAGTACCGAACCAGACATACAATCGGATCTCTCCAGAGAAGAAGGTATATTGCGGATGGGTCCAACTGCGCTTGGTTCTGCCTCGCGTTATTTAAACACCTATTCTTTAATGATTACAAAAGCCGTTTATGAAGGACAGCGGAAAACTAATCCCGATCAGCGTGTGTTTATTTTAACCCGCTCTGCTTTTGCCGGTCAGCAGCGATATGCCTCGGCTACATGGAGCGGTGACGTTTCGGCAAGATGGTATGATCTTAAAGCGCAAATTCCTGCGGGGCTAAATTTTGCACTGGCAGGAATTCCATACTGGACTACCGACATCGGCGGATTTTCCGTTGAACCTCGTTTTGAAAAACCAAATAGCAAAGATCTTGAAGAGTGGCGAGAACTGATGACGCGCTGGTTTCAGTACGGCACCTTCTGCCCGCTGTTCCGCGTTCACGGTCAATTTCCTTACCGGGAAATTTTTAACGTGGCTCCCGAAGATCATCCGGCATATCAAACAATGCTGGCATACGACAAACTTCGCTACAGACTGATGCCTTATATCTATTCTTTAAGCGGCATGGTAACGCAAAATGATTATACAATCATGCGGGCTCTTGTTATGGATTTCGATAATGATAAGAATGTCTTAAATATCGGCAATCAATTTATGTTTGGTCCCTCTTTGATGATTAATCCTGTTACGGATTATAAAGCACGCGAAAGGAAAGTTTACCTGCCTGCCACTGCCGGATGGTATGATTTGAAAACGGGAAAATACTTTGAAGGCGGACAGACAATTGAAGCGGACGCGCCTTACTCCGATATTCCAATATTTGTTAAGTCGGGTTCTATTCTGCCGTGCGGACCAAACATACAATATGCGATGGAAAATCCGGCAGATCCGATTCGTCTTTTTGTATATACCGGCAGCGACGGCGCATTTGAAATTTATGAGGACGAGAACGTAAACTATAATTACGAGAAAGGAAAGTTTTCAATCATACCGTTAAAGTATAACGAAAAGGATCATTCGCTTACTATCGGTAAACGAAGCGGTGAGTTTGCCGGTATGCTTCAAACGCGCACTTTTGAGATAATAAAAATAAGCAGGAAGAAACCGTCGGGTTTGGATTTTAATTCTCATCCGGATTTCACAATTAAATATGACGGCAGCGAACAAACTATAAAATTAGATTGAAATCACTATTGAATGGAATGTAAAGCGCCTCTCATAATTTAATATGCAAAACAAAAAATCATGTTTACAAAGGATAGACTTTCATTAATGCGAAAATTATTTATTTGTGTCTTTATATTGACAACGATACCTGTCGCTACTGCGTTTGGGCAATTGAGTTCAAATTGTTTCCTTGATTATTCACTGCCGAAATTTGCCGAGATTCCGATTTCTAAAGATGCGGTACAGCCAACCTCAGAAGCAACTGTCTATATCAATATAAATACTTCGGATACACTCGGAAAAATTTCAAATTATATTTTTGGAAACGCTCTGCCCAGCTGGCTTGGTAATGTTACAACCGATAATGTTTTTCTTAATAATGTAAGTAAACTAGCACCTACTTTAATTCGCTATCCCGGCGGAAGCTGGTCCGATATTTTTTTCTGGAACGGTGTTCCTACCGATATTCCTGATGTCGTATGGGATGGAAATAGTAATAAATGGACAACACTCTATGCGCAGTCCGGCAAAAACAGTTGGCCAACTACATTGGATAATTATTACACGATGAGAGATAATATTGGCAGTCAGGGACTAATCACTATTAATTACGGTTATGCTCGCTATGGAACTGGTGCTGATCCGGTTGCACAAGCAGCACATCTCGCGGCAGATTGGGTTAGATATGATAATGGTCGAACGTTGTTCTGGGAAATCGGAAACGAGAACGGCGGGCCGTGGGAAGCCGGATGGAAGATTGATACGACCTTAAACAAAGATCATCAGCCCGAAATTATTTCCGGCGAATTGTATGGAAAACATTTTAAAATATTTACCGATTCAATGAGAGCGGCGGCTGCCGAATGCGGCGCGGATATTTTTATAGGCGGTCAAATAATTCACTTTGACGGATCAAATAGTTGGAATGCTGTTGATAAAAAATGGAATGAAGGATTTTTCAAGGAAGGCGCGCCGTACGCGGATTTTTATGTAATGCATAATTACTTCGGCACGAGTTCGGATCCGAGATACCTTCTTGACTGGGCATCAAGCGAGACTCAAAGAAATATTTCATTTATTCGCCAGGATATTAAAGCTAAAGGAGCGCCTGATAAGCCGGTTGCGATCACCGAGTATAACATGTCGGGTACAGATCTGGCGAAAACATCTTTTGTGAACGGCATGCAGGAGATAATTCTTTTCAGTGAATTCATAAAACAAAATTTTGGAATGTCCTGCCGATGGCTTCTTGCAACCGGAGACGGCGGAATGTTTTATGATGGTAACGATTCAAGTATCCCGGCATGGAATCCCAGACCGGAGTTCTACTATGCTTATTATATCCAGAAATTTTTCGGCGACTACTGTGTAAATACCGTCACAACGAACAATGATATTCTATCTTATGCTTCTAAGTTTGATACCGGAGAGACAGGTGTTGTGGTAGTTAATAAAGGAACGAGTGAACAGACGGTAAAACTTTTGCCAACAAAAGGTGTGGGCAATAAATTTTATGTTTACTCTTTAACCGGAGGAACTGATAACGGTCAGCTTTCGCAGTATGTTTATATTAACGGTACAGCGCCAACCGGTAAAGCGTGGGGACCGCTAGAGGGTTTGGACAAAATTCCCGCAAAGGCGTATCCTATTACAAGCGAATTAAAATATACTTGTCCACCTCGTTCAGTTCAGTTTATAATGATCGAACGCGGATCCAATATTGTCTCCGTAGAGAACAACAAGCGGAATTCGATAAGTGCCAACTTCACGCTCGAACAGAATTATCCGAACCCGTTTAATCCGGAAACAGTTATAAGATATAGTCTGCCGGCAAATGGAATTACATCACTAAAAATTTGCGATTTGCTTGGCCGACAAGTTATTGAGCTGGTTAATGAGTACCAGTCAGCGGGTGCGCATTCGATTCCATTTAATGCTCGGAAAAATCTTTTGCCGAGCGGAGTTTATTTCTACACGCTTAGTTCAGGCAATTTTATCCAAACAAAAAAAATGGTTTTAATGAAATAGATTAAATGCACTCTAGATTTTTGTCGATTTAGTGTTCGGAAATTATATTGAGTAGTATTCAGTAATATTTTTAACTTAATATGGAATTAACAATGAATGCGCGTTTTAAATTCATATTTGTATTTATAATTTTTATCAGTCTAACTGTTTGGGGACAAGAGAATAATTCGTCGAACGACGTTTCTGGTAATCTACCCGTTAGTCCTTCTTGGATAGATAGGCATTCCAAAATACAAGCCGATAGTATTGCGCCGGATCAAACCGGCATGCGCGATATTTCTTCTTTTCAATTGTCTAAAGAAATGTCTCCGGGCTGGAACGTTGGCAATTCCCTTGACGCAATCGGCGGTGAAACCGCTTGGGGAAATCCGAAAATAACACAACGGTTGATTGATTCGATAAAAGCGGCGGGATTTAAATGTGTTAGAATTCCCGTTGCGTGGAGTAAATTTATTGATGACTCTACTTTTACAATTGATCCTTCATGGCTCGATAGAGTTGAAGAAGTTGTAAACTCTGTGTTAAACGACGATATGTACGCCATAATCAACGAGCATTGGGACGGCGGATGGCAGCAGCCAACTTACAAACAACAAGACTACGTGAATAAGCGCCTTGCTGCTATGTGGGAACAAATAGCCGTGCGTTTTCGAGATTACGATGATCATCTTTTGTTTGCCGGCACCAATGAGATAATGGTAACCAACAATTATAATCCGCCTACCAAAGAATATTATACTGTTCAAAACGGATTCAACCAGGTATTTGTAAATACTGTTAGATCGACGGGCGGAAGGAATTATTATCGCTTTCTATTAGTGCAGGGATTTAACACCAATATCGATAATACAATTAACTATTTTGTTATGCCTAACGATGTTGTTCAAAACAAATTGATGGTTGAGGTGCATTACTACGATCCTTACAATTTTACAATCAATGCCAGCAGCTCTATTACACAGTGGGGAAAAAACGCGACTGATCCGAAGAAGACGGAAACATGGGCTAACGAGTCATATGCCGATAACCAGTTCAATAAGATGAAAACAAAATATATTGATAAAGGCATCGGTGTTATTTTAGGCGAGTATGGTACTATGGCAAGATTAAATCTTGGCAGCGATGCATTAAATAAAGAATATGCCGGGTACCGTCTTTATTATATGCAGTACGTCACCGGCTCTATGGCGCGGCACGGACTGGTTCCTGTTTACTGGGATAACGGCGGCACCGGAGATCACGGCATGGGAATTTTCAACCGGTCAACCGGCGCCAAAGCATACCCAGATATTGTTAACGCGATAATTACCGCAGTCGATACAATCCAAACCGACGTTAAGAAGGATGATGGAATTTTGAAACCGACAAATTTTTTGTTACAGCAAAATTTTCCAAATCCTTTTAATCCGACTACAACAATTTCGTTTAGTCTTCAATCCAGGACGATGGTGAAACTAAAAATATTTGATGTGATGGGTAATGAAGTTGTTGCAATTGTGTCGGGCGAATTATCGCCGGGAACTTATACAAAGCAATGGAATGCGGAAAATTTTTCGAGCGGAATTTATTTTTATCAATTACAGGCCGGCGCTAATACTGAAACGAGGAAGATGATTCTTCTCAAGTAAGCCAAAGGTGCATTGCGTGAAATGAAAGTTTACCATAAAAAATTTTTAATCATTTTGCTTTTTGTTTTTATCTCGAAGCTGTTCGGACAATCGAAAGTTGATTGCTTTTTGAAAGACTTCGAACCCAAACCTGCCGTGATTCCTCCCAATGCAGATGCTGAAAAAACTTTGGAAGCAGCTACGGTTTCGGTAACAATAAATACGACCGACACTCTGGCGCGGGTATCAAAATATATTTTTGGAAATGCGGTGGCAGTTTGGGTTAAAGCAAATGTAAATAATCCGGTTGTAGATAAGTATCTTAATTTATTGTCGCCTGCAATTCTTCGCTTTCCGGGCGGAAGCTGGTCTAATATTTATTTTTGGGATAAAGACCCCGGAGATTTGCCGTCAACTTTTTGTGACGGTACTAAGAATGGTGCGCCGGCTCAATTTTCACCAGAGCTTGGACCTAATCATGAATTGACGGCCGATCAGTATTATGACATGCGGACAAAGATCGGTAATCCGCAAGGACTGATTACGATTAACTACGGGTATGCCCGTTACGGATTGAGTAACAAACCGGCAGAACAAGCAGCCCACATGGCTGCTAATTGGGTTCGTTACGATAAAGGCCGTACAAAGTATTGGGAAATTGGAAACGAGAACGGCGGTCCGTGGGAAGTTGGGTGGCAGATTGATACAACCAAAAACAAAGATGGGCAGCCAAAAATTATTAACGGCGAGCTGTACGGCAGGCATTTTAAAATTTTTGCAGATTCGATGAGAGCTGCAGCTAAAGAGGTTGGAACTACAATTTATATTGGCGGACAGGTTCTTCACTTCGACGGTACAAATGATTGGAACGTAGTTAATCATAATTGGAACGAAGGATTTTTTAAGGAGGTTGGGGACGCGGCGGATTTTTATGTGTTCCATAATTATTTTGGAAATGCTTCCACACTTAAATCTCAAGTAGATAATGCCCGCTCGACAATTATTTCCAATATAAATTTCATCCGGTCGGATATGAAAAACAAAAATGCTTCTTTAAAGCCAATTGCATTGAGCGAATGGAATTTAACCGGAGGTCCGCCGGAAGCTTTATCTTCAATTGCCAACGGGATGCAGGCAGTTGTGCTGTTTAGTGAGATGGCAAAAAATAATGTTGGAATGTCCTGCCGCTGGCTTATTGCCAACTGGGATAGAGATGGAATGTTCTATTATAAAAATCCACCCGCCCCGGGCATACCGCTGTGGAATCCACGTCCTGACTTTTTTTACATCTACTATTTACAAAAATTCACCGGCGATCATTCTGTAAGTACGGCGCTTAGTCCGGGCGAAGCAAGTAAAGATATTATCGCTTACTCTTCAATATTTTCAAACAAACATATCGGGATAGTAATTGTTAATAGAGGAAATACAAACCAAGTTATAAAATTAATTCCACGCGGCTCCGGAGTAGGAGAAAAATATTACGTCTATTCCTTAACGGGAAGCGACAGCACGGATTTTTGCCAAACAGTAATTGTTAACGGAGTAAGTCCTTCCGCTTTGCGGTGGGGACCGATTGATAACCTGGCCGACATAAAGGCATCGGCTTATAGAATTGACAATACTGTAAAATTTGATTCGCCTGCCCGGTCCGTTCAATATGTAATCATCGAAGCAGGCCTGAATATCGTTTCCCAAAACGAAAACTAATTAGGTATGAATTTATCAAAAAAAAATTATACATCAATTAATATGAAAAGAAAATTATTTGCGTCGCGAAAATTATTATTCATAGCTGCTATGTTCTGGTGTCAGCCTAATTTATTAGCCCAAGAAAGTCTTTCCATAGATTCGGCTGAAATTACCGGCAAGTATACAATTCCCAAATGCCCGGCATGGCTGAACAATGCGGTATTCTATCAAATTTACCCGCAGACTTTTTACGATTCCAACGGCGACGGCATCGGGGACCTGGACGGAATTATTGAAAAACTCGATTATGTAAAAAGTCTCGGAGTCGACGGTATATGGATCAACCCGTTTTTCAAATCTCCGTTTCATGATGCGGGTTATGATATTTCCGATTACTACAAAGTTGCGCCGCGCTACGGAACAAATGACGACGCTAAAAGAATGTTCGCCGAAGGAAAGAAGCGTGGACTAAGAATTTTATTCGACTATGTTATAAGCTACACAAGCATTGATAATCCGTGGTTTCAAGAATCTGCAAAGCAGGAAAAAAATAAATATTCAAACTGGTATATCTGGACGAGCAACACCTGGCTGAATCCTCCTGAAGCATTTAGGGATGCGTTTATAAAAGGTTACAGCCGGCGCAACGGCCAGTTCATGCGCAATTTTTATTGGAGTCAGCCGGCGTTGAATTTTGGATTTGCAAAACCGGAAGAAGATTGGATGCTTCCGACTAATCATCCTGATGTACTTGCTTTGCGTGAAGAATTAAAAAAAGTTTTGCGCTTCTGGATGGATATGGGCGCCGGCGGCTTCAGAGCCGATATGGCAGGAGCGCTTGTTAAGAACGCCAACATTAACGGCAACGATCAATTTTATAATACCCGCGACGAAGGAACAAAAGAATTCTGGCGGGAGATACGGAATATTTTCGACAAAGAATATCCCGATGCATTTATGGTTTCCGAATGGTCGTGGCCGGAAGCTGCGCTCGACGGAGGTGGATTTCACGCAGACTTTTATCATTGGTTTGCCGGCTACAACGATCTACTTCAAAAAGAAAGCTGGAGGATTCTTAACGGCTATTCGGAAGGTCACAGCTTTTTTGATAAAGAGGGAAAAGGCGACATCGCGAATTTTCTCCGCTCATATTTAGATCAGTACAACAAAACAAAAGGGAAAGGTTACATCCTTCTTCCGCTTGGCAACCATGATTTATCAAGGTTGAATATTCAAAGAACCGATAAAGAACTGGAAATGATTTTTGCATTTTCGATTACTATGCCGGGCATACCGTTTATTTATTACGGCAATGAAATCGGTATGCGGCAGCTTTACGGAAATCCTTACGTTGAAGGCGCGTACAAACCGCGGGCCGGGGCGCGTACTCCAATGCAGTGGAGTAACACAAAAAATATGGGCTTCTCTTCCGCCGATGCTTCAAAACTTTATTTGCCGGTTGATACTTCATCGAATGCGCCGAATGTTGCCGCGGAGGAAAAGAATCCGAATTCTCTGCTCAACAAAGTTAAGTGGTTAATACAAATGAAAAAGAGTGAGCCGGCTTTGGCGGCCTACGCCGAGTTTGTGCCCGTTTACGCTAAGGAAAATTCTTACCCGTTTATTTATGCGCGGGCTGCGGGAGATGAAATTATTCTTGCAGTGTTTAATCCGGCTGCCAAGGAAGAATCGGCTAAGTTCTCGCTGAACATCGAAGCTAAAAAAATGTCTTTGCTCGCCGGAGAGGAGTCGAATATTAATACGAACGGGAATAAATACGATTTGAAAATTGCAGGTCAGTCATATTCGATCTATAAAATCACTAAGTAAAGATTAACCGGCTGCGGATCAATTTCTGCAGCCGGTAAAAAATTTTTGATTACAAAAGTCCTCTGGCTTCAAGCCATTTTTTGCACGCCTCCGGCCAATTAATTTCCGTATCCTTCGATCTTCCCATTCCGTAACCGTGTCCTCCGCTTTCATAAATATGCAGCTCGGCATGAACCCCTGCTTTTTTAAGAGCCATTAAATAGTTGATGCTGTTTTGAATCGGAACAACATCATCGTCGGTTGAACAAACCAGAAATGCCGGCGGCGTTTCTTTGGTTACCTGAAGTTCGTTTGAAAATTTTTTAACTAATTCGGGAGAAGGATTTTTTCCAAGCAAATTTTCTCTTGAACCCATATGGGTAATTGAACTATCCATCGAGATTACCGGGTAGATAAGGATTGAAAAATCCGGTCGTGCGCTGGTTGCATCTTGAACATCATAAACTTTTTCGTTGTAGTGAGTTGATACGGTTGACGCAACATGTCCTCCTGCGGAAAAGCCCATTATACCAATTTTATCCGGGTTGATATTCCACTCTTTGGCATTGCGTCTAACAATTCGAATCGCCTCCTGGGCGTCCTGCAAAGGACCGATTGTTTTATCAACCATTATTTTGTCGCTGGGAAGGCGGTACTTAAGAACGAATGCGGTTATTCCCATCGTGTTGAACCATCTGGCAATCTGAGCTCCTTCATGATCAATAGCGAGCACTGCGTATCCGCCGCCTGGACAAATTACTACTGCAGTGCCGTTTGATTTTTCTTTCGGCGCCGGATAAAAATCAAGAGTCGGATCGGCAACATGGTCAATTCTTGTCCAACCGTTATCCGTGATTGTTTGCGCTTTGTAGGAAGGATCGTCGATAGCTCCGGAAATTTTATCCGGCCAAACCTTTAATGTTTTTTCTTGTCCGAACATTGAAGAGATAAACCCGCCTGTTAATAGCATAGCAGCCAAAAGAAAATTTTTTTTCATTAGAATGCCCTCGATTTTTTTCAACCGGGGGTAATTTACAATTTTCCCTACTAAAATTTTACAGTAAGTTTTTTACCGCTGTACTTTATTGATTTGTTAGGTCGGTCGCAGATGCCAATGCTTGTTCCGTGATCTTTATCTACCAGAACGATATTAATCCTTCGGCTTTTGAGCATTCCCGGAAATTCCCCTTTGCGTTTTTCAATTGTCAGTTCGCGGGCGGCATCATCCCATTTAAAATTGATTGTGCTGTAAGTTCCTTTTTCGTAATTGTAATTATCGTTCTCGTCTTCATAAAGAGTAAAACTTCCATCCGCCCCGGGATAGACTCTAAGTTCAATCGGATCTGCCGGTTTCTCAGTAGAATATTGTAAGAATGGACCCATGGGAATAATTGATCCTGCTTTTACGAATAGAGGAATTTTTTCTATCGGCGCGTCGGCGGTAATTGTTTTACCGCTAACAAATTTCTCTCCGGTCCAGAAGTCGTACCAACCGGATTTATCTTGTGTCGAATAACCGGGCAGATAAACTTCTCTCGTTTTAGCATTTGTAATTTCCGATTTCTCCTTTGCGAATATGCTCGGGGTTTTCCAGAAGAGACGCATTTTTGCCGCGCCTGTTGAACGGTTTTCCGTTTCTACCTTAATATTATATTCTTTACCGGCTTCAAACTCTACCGGGGCAGTATACTGTTCAACACTTGTGTAAACAATTTTTAATGTGTCGCCGTTTAGGATAATTCTTTTTGGATCGTAACTGATTAAATGAAATTGGTGTTTGCCTGTTTCTTTGGGAATTAATTTTCCTTCCCATGTAACAGCGTAAGTTGAATCCGTAACATATTCAGGCCGGCCGGTATACCATGTGAAATCTATGTCGGGATCAATTTGTTCCTTGCTAAGATTTTTTCTTTGCGGATCTTTGTAATATTTAGCGAGCAATCCAGGTCCGCCGTCCGGTGTTTTAAAATATTCCGGACCGACAAGCACGCTTTGTTCTGGGGGACGATGATACATAAACTCCGTTACCGGGCAAACCATTATTGAAGGACCGAACATGTATTGGTCGTCAATCGAATATGTTTTTTTATCGATTGAAAAATCCATCGGCAATCCGCGCATAATTGTGTAATCTTGGCTTGTAACTTTCCATGCTAAAGAATAAATGTACGGCAGCAATCGGTATCTTAGATTATCGATTTCCAAAATTGGTTTAATAAACTCACCCATCTCCCAAATTTCACGCGGGGTTTCGGAACCGTGAGATCGGAAGATCGGACAGAAGGCGCCGAACTGGAACATGCGCGCGTACAATTCCTGATAAGCCGGATCTTTGCCTCCCTGCATAAACAAACCACCGTAAGCGCCAAGAACAAACGCGCCGATGTCGAAAGTCCAGTATGGAATTCCGGACATGCAATGATTAACTCCGGCAGAAATTTGATCACGGTAAATTTTCCAGCTCGCACCTATATCGCCGGACCATGTAGTTGCGGCATT
>JAKAHQ010000023.1:0-7201 GCA_021814855.1 Bacteroidota bacterium
ACGCCGGTGCTACAATACAGTCCGCATCCGTTGTAAGAAGTATTTCGCCGCTGGAAATTTTAATTGCGTTGGCAAGAGCGTTCGTTTTGCCTTTCAACGAGCCGATTGAACCGGCGGGAACTATCATTTTGAATTTAGGTTTATCTTTTATAAACGATTTCACTATCTCGCCAGTCTTATCAGTGGAGTGATCATTTACAATTATGATTTCCAGTTTGCCTTCGGGATAAATTAAATCGTTCAAAGACTTGATGCAGTCAAGAATATTTTCTTCCTCGTTTCTTGCCGCGACAATGACAGTAACCGAAGGTAAGACGGCTTCATTAATCTTGGAGTATTTTTTACTCGCCCCGATTATGAAAACCGCCAGGTTTATAAAATAAAGCGATACCGCCGCTATAAAAATTGTCTCAAACATTCACTCTGATCTTTATTGAGTGTGCAAAATTACAGATATAAATTATAATGGTAAAAGCTATATTACTAACAGAATAAAAAATTTTTTATAGAGGATGAATCAACCTAAGCCGTTAAAGAGATTCGGACAAAACTATCTTGTCGATCAAAACATAATCCGTAAGATTATAACTGAATTTAATCCGCTGGCAGATGATGTTGTTCTTGAAATAGGACCGGGCACTGGTGCACTTACATCGCATCTTGTCGATTCTGTAAATGACTTTTACGCCGTTGAGGTTGATAAGCGCGTTGTTGACGATCTGCGCGCTCGCTTTCCTAAAGCGCATTTTGTAAATGCGGATTTTCTCAAAACCGAAATCAAAGACTTAGTTTCGACCGAAAAGAAAATCCGGTTCATCGGAAATATTCCGTATAATATCACGTCGCCCATAGTTTTCAAGTTGATGGAAAACCGGAACAGAGTAAAGGACGCAATGTTCATGGTTCAGTTGGAAGTTGCCAGGCGAATGACTGCTAAAGAGAAGAGTGACGATTACGGAATATTGGGTGTTCTGCTTAACTATTTTGCAACGACAAAGTTATGCTTCAAAATTTCACCGAACGTTTTCTACCCGAAGCCAAAAGTCCATTCTGCCGTCGTCCACATGGATTTTAATAGAGCCGCGGATTCATCCGTAAACGATGAACATTTTATCAGCGTTGTCAAAGCGGCATTCGGCAACAGAAGAAAAACCTTAAAGAACTCGCTGTCTAATAGTATTTTCGGCAAGACGGAGTTTATGCTTGGCACATTTGACTTAACTCGCCGGGCGGAAGAGTTATCAATCAATGAATTTGTTGAGCTTGCCAAATTGCTGAACGTTAAACAAAAATAATGACTATGCCGATAAATCTTTCATCCATACAAAGCAGGCTCGTTAAATCCCTGTGTAATCTTAGAACAGTAGACTTAGCCGTAATTGTATTTTGCATATTCATTTCTATCCCCAACATAATTTTTCATGCCGCTGTTGGAGTGTGGTTTATCAACCTCGCAGTAAATGTTTTTGTAATTATCATTGCTGTAGTTTCGAGCAATAAAAAATCTCTAAGCCCAGATTCAATTTGGAGACAGGTTAATTACTGGTACCTTGTGCCGTTGGTTTTTATTTTTTTCAAAGAGCTTCATACAATGATAGAACCGATGCGCAGCAGAATTTACGACGACATGCTGATTTTAATCGATCGTTATATATTAAGATCTGATCCGACCGTAGAACTTTATAAAATCGCAAACCCGTATCTGACGGAACTTCTTCAAATTGTTTACGGAACATTTTTCTTTCTTCCGGTCATACTTGGCATTGATCTTATCCGGCAAAAAAAATTCAAGGAGTTCGACTATTCGGCCTTTATAATTTTTTTCGGATTCTGCCTTTCGTTTATCGGATATTTTATTGTGCCGGCTATCGGACCAAGATTCACACTTCACAACTTTGAGACGAACAATATAGAAATGCCGGGCATACTGGTTACAAATTTTTTACGCGAGATAGTAAACTCTGGCGAATCAATTCCCTCAGGCACTCTTTATCCGGCTTACTATGTTCAACGCGATGCTTTTCCAAGCGGTCACACTCAAATGACTTTGCTCGTTATGATCCTTTCGATAAAATTTAAAAGCCGGTTCAAATGGTTTTTCATTCCTAACGGAATTTTATTGATCTTTGCTACAGTATATCTTCGATATCATTACGTAACCGATTTAATCGGCGGCTTCTTTTTTATGCTGCTCACTCTTTGGAGTGGTAAATATATTTATAAATGGTGGGAAACTATAAAAGCAACCCGCAACAGCTCCATTTGATTTCTGGTTCTGATCTTGCTCTTGTTCTTGACCTTTCTTTGCAACCTTCCCTATCGCCTTTATAACTGTCGCTAAAAATTTGCCTCCGACTTTTTCTTTTCCAAGTTTTACAAGGTACAATTTGAAATGTTAGGAAAGATTATTCGTTTATGGAGAATTAAAACATAGATATGCGCAGATCAGATTTTTACCAACTCGAATTCAAGTACAAAGGAACCAGTTCCGTTAGAAAGCTTTTATATCTTTACCACGGCCAGTATCTCAAATTAATTTTATCGATCATATTATTCGCGATAAAACATTCCCCCGTTTGGATTCTCCCGGTTGTTATTGCCAGGATGATAACCATTATCAGCAATACGGATAAGTACGGCATTCACGATCTCTGGGTGATAGGTATTATCTTCTTCGCGGTTATTCTTCAGAACATCCCGATGCACACTTTGTTCGTAAGAGTTTTCAGCGGAGCGCTCAATACAATGCAGCTTGGGTTAAGATCGGCAATAGTCCGCCGGCTGCAGGAATTATCAATTTCTTTTCACGATAATTTTCAATCGGGCAAACTTCAAACAAAAGTTCTACGCGATGTGGAGACGCTCGAAATACTTTCGCGTAATTTGATGAATTCCGTATTCCCCGCAGTTCTTACGATTATAGTCGCGTTTACTGTTACAGTACAAACCCAACCGGTTGTTGCCGTTTTTTATATCGTCTCGGTTCCTATTGCCTCAAGTCTTGTTTTTGTTTTTTCAAAAAGAATGACTGCGAGAAACGTGGAATACCGAAGCGAAATCGAATCGCTCTCCGTCCGCGTCGTCGAGATGATCCAGATGATTCCAATTACCCGCGCGCATGGCGTTGAAAAATTGGAATTGTCTAAAATGCATTCGCAGCTTGAAAACGTTAAGCGTAAAGGAATACGGCTCGAGGTAGTAGGCGCTTTGTTCGGCGCAAGTTCATGGACCTCATTTCAAATAGTTATGCTGGCTTGCTTAATGTTCACTTCGATACTCGCGTTTAATAAAACAATCAGCGTCGGCGAGGTTGTGCTATTCCAAAGTTACTTTGCCATGATAGTGGGTGCGGTAAATTTAATATTAAATTCGTATCCCGATCTCGCCCGGGGTTTTGAATCGATTCGTTCTATCGGTGAAATTTTGGAATGCCCTGATATTGAGCAAAACGAAGGCAAGCTTCCGGTCAATTCGGTAGACGGGCATTACATTTTCGATAATGTAAGTTTCATTTACAATAAAAGCGATGAACACGCCTTAAAACATTTTTCACTTGAGATTAATCCCGGCGAATCGATTGCATTCGTCGGCGAATCCGGCTCGGGCAAATCCACCTTGATGAACCTTGTCATCGGTTTCAGAAGACCCTCGGAAGGAAGAATTCTTCTGGACGGAATAGATATGCAGGAATTGGATCTCCGCCAATACAGAAGATTCCTTGCTGTCGTTCCGCAAAACACAATTTTGTTCAGCGGATCGGTAAGAGAAAATATAATGTACGGTTTGGATAAAATTTCCGATAAACAAATCTGGGACATTCTCGAAATAGCAAACGCGGCGGAATTTGTTTCAAAGCTTCCTCAAGGGTTGGAAACCCGGCTTGGCGAAAGAGGCGCACGGCTTTCCGGAGGGCAGCGCCAGCGCATAGCAATTGCGCGCGCATTCATACGCAATCCAAAAGTAATTGTTCTCGATGAGGCTACCTCTGCACTTGATGTTCTTTCCGAATCGCTTATACAGGAAGCGCTGCAAAGATTAATCAAGGGAAGAACAACTTTAATTGTTGCGCACCGGCTTTCTACAATTAGAAATGCAAACCGAATTGTTGTAATGAAAAACGGTGCATGCGTAGAAACCGGGACGCACGAACAGCTAATTAAGTCCAAAGGCGAGTTCTACCGCTTCAAACTTTTGCAGCAATAGAACGGCAATCTTATACTTGAATTTTTCCTGCGTCAACTTTCTGAATTATCTCGACAATCAACGCGAAATACCTGTCGAGCGAGCAGTTGGCGTCCTCTCGTAAATAGCAATTGCCGTTTTCCTTTGCGCGGCATTGCACGCAAACTGTATCTCGTAATTTATCCCGGTAATCATTTATTTTTTCAGAATCGACACCGTGAACAACCTCTATAATTTGAGGAAGGAACAATTCCACAGCGCAGCTTTCTTTTTCATTAAGAGTGCAGCCGCCGCGCTCGTTTGAATCAACACAAATGGAACAGACATTTTGTTTTATTGCCTTTAAATATTTATCCATAAATTTGCCTTTGCAATCTCAATAAAAAATTAGCGAATACTTTTCTAATATGGAAGTCATAAATAAGAAATCACAAGTAAAAAGAATTTTTGATTCTATCTCTCACCGGTACGATTTTCTAAATCATTTTTTAAGCGCCGGTGTGGATTTGTACTGGCGAAAAAAAGCCATACAACTTTCGGGAATGTCGCCAGATACCGTTTTGCTCGATATCGCATGCGGCACGGGAGATTTTGCAATCACGGCAAAAAAATCCGGAGTTGGTAAAATTTTCGGGGCCGATCTTTCTCTAAATATGCTTTCGCTTTTCAACAAGAAGGCAGAGTGGATCAAGGGGTACTCGGTTGAAACAGTCGCCGAAGCATTGCCATTTAAAGAAAAATCGTTTACAAATATTACCGTGGCTTTCGGCGTGCGCAACTTTTACGATATCCGGCAGGCGTTTTCTGCATTTCGAAATGTTCTTACAAAGAACGGCAAGGTTACCGTCCTCGAATTCAGACTTCCTCAAAATTCTGTAGTACGAAATTTTTATCTATTCTATTTCAACAAGATACTTCCCTTTATCGGTAGATTAATTTCGAAGGATAAAGAAGCATATACTTATTTACCGGAATCGGTTGGCGAGTTTGATAGGAAGGTCGATCTTGTTTCAATCTTCAAAGACTGCGGCTTCTCAAATGTCGAGAAACATTCGCTGACATTTGGATTGGTGCAAGTGGTGATTGCAATAAAATAAATATCATTCTCATACGTAAGCCCCGTAATAAAATTTTAATGATGTTTTGCTAGATCGTTTATCTTTACAAGCGCCGCGATAAACAGAGCACCACCATTTAAAAGATTGTGCTGGAAATTTATTTTTAATTTTATACTCTGACAGGCCAATGTATTATTCCAAATTTATAAAGGATATAATAAATAGCAGCCGAACCAAAAATGATGGTATAAATTGTTTTTGCTTCATCAATATGATATTCATACTTTTTTAAAATATCATTTTTATCTAAAACTCTCGGGTTACCTTTTGCATCCGTGAATTGAATTGAATCTTTACCTATTGAGGTTATAGAACTATTTTCTCTAATGTCGATTTCGGAATTATCTTTTAAACGAATTCTGGCAATTTTATGAGTTGAAATTTTATCGGCATTAGAAGAACTATTCACCGCGAAATATGAATAACAACCGCTAAAAAATAGGATAGTGGTGGTAAGACTAAAAAGTCTCAAATACTTCGCTAATTTGAAAGTCATAATAATCATACCCCATTTATTGGTTTATCTTCTCAATCTCCTCAACCTTATTGCGTTTGTAATCCGAAACGCCTACCATCAAACCAATAGTTGTTACAATGGCGCCTGCTACTTGGTAGCCGGTAACATGCTCACCAAACAAAAACATTACGAACGGCAACAAAGCAAGATAAACATTTGTATACGGCACCCAAAAGTGGGCGGCAAATTTCGAAAGCTTAAAAAACCCGAAACTATAGATATAACCAGTTAAACCGGCAAGAACTACAAACAGAATTGGCCACCAATTATTCGGGAATATGGTTCCTTCAAACAAACTAAAAAATCTATTGTAATCCGTTGTGGCAATTATCTTTTTTATTTGCGATTCCGTTCCCGACGATAGATTCTCTTTTAGCAGATATGTCTCCCCTGTTTTGGCATAATTCTGAAGTAGAAAAATTTTGTCAGTATCTCCCACTTTTGAAAGAACTCTTGTCTCAAACTTATAAGCGGATACCTCGCCGGGCATATTGGCGTGCATTAAATTACCAATTAGCGGAAAGATTAGAAGCGCGAGACAAATAAAAACCATTTTCCAAATTTCCCGCCAAACTACCAGTGCGTTCGGTCCAACTCCCTGCAATGCCGTCTGAACAGTTTTGTTATTCAAGACTTGCTGAGAACAAAGACAAATGTTAATGATAATTATCCATGTGATGCCGGCAAAATCAAGCGCAGCTTTTGGATCTGGTATGCGGCCCAAAATTCTCGGAATATGAGGAACAGCCAGACCGATAACTACCAGCATTATTCCAAACCAATGTTCTTTTCTAATAGAGGCGTTGAATAGAACCTTTCCGAAGAAAGGCAGCATTACAAGATACACATTTACGTAAGGAGCGTAAATGTGAGGCGAATAATATCGGGGCAGGTAAAAGAAGCCGATGTTTTCAATTACTCCTGTAAACGCGCAGATCATAATCGTGCTCATAGAAAGAAGACCCGGCCATAAATATTTCATCCTCTTACCGCGAATAACTTCTATGATAACGGCTACAACTGCCCACACCAATTTTGAAAGTTCTCGCCACCATGTCATCACGCCCGGCGAAACGCCAACCTCACGGTTTCCTACAAAGCGGGGTTGATTACCCATCCAGTTTAAAATATATTGCCCGCCCAATGCGCCGTTTATAATCATTAACCAGCTAATTAATAGCAACCATTCCATTATGCGCTCTAATATTTCGTGTTATTAAAATTTAGAAATCCAATAGTCATGATAAATCACTTAATCGCTAAATTCAAGATATATTTGTCGTGCTTTATTTGGCATGACCTTGAAATATTCACCGGTGATTTCTTCTAAACTTAAGAACCTTTAAAAAAATTTTCATTTTACAATTTTTATATCAACAATTTT
>JAKAHQ010000023.1:7211-10496 GCA_021814855.1 Bacteroidota bacterium
TCTTTTTAATTTCCAGCCGAAGCCCCCTGCCCTCCACATATTTTCTTGCGCTTCTTAATTCTTCAATCAGTTCCTCCGGCAGATTACTCTTCTCAACTTCCGCTACGGCTTTATCTCCGAAAACAAATGCGACTGCGAAAAATCCTTTCTGAGGATTAATGAAGAAAAGGTTTCGCTTCTTGTAAAGCAGTTTCAGAATCCAACCGGACTTTTGCCCGTAATATTTCCATTCTTCAGTCAAAGTTCCGTACTTCTTTTCCAGCGAGGATTTAATTTTTTGCCAGTACTTGTTGGTCTTGCCGAGCGCTTCGGATAACTGCTTATCATCCGGTTTAATATTCTTATCATCAAACATACTTGCAGACATAATTGCACCTATTTATTATTCTGTTAACCAAAAGTCATCTAAACAATACTTTTTCTATTTGTCGATTGCCGTCGATCATAATATTCGGGTTGTAGTAAATCCTCAATTCCTTTATACCCGGCGATAAAGATTTGGCAAGTGACACAGTCGTGCTGGAAAATTCGCACTTGATCCAGATTTCTCTTTTGCTCTTAGGATCAAACGACCAAACGGAATAATTTTCTGTTTTACCTTTAATTGATTTATCAGGAACGAGCGAAGCGAGGTCCTTCGGATTGCCGTCGAAAACGGTTATGCTCTTCAAATTAAATTTTACATCTTCCAGAGAAGTTGTCCACCCTGGATGCTTTGATTCTATTTGCTGACGCACTATGGGGGGTTGTGGTAATTCCATCAATTTAAAGCCGGTAGGAATTTGCGCACGGATAGCTAAGGTAAATAATGAAAGCATGAGAATCGTTATGATCAGCTTAGCCATTTTTGTCTCCGTTATATTTAGTCGGAAAATTTTTTATAAAAGAATAAAATCATATCTGGAATTTATCTCCATACACGGAACTATAATTTACATGGAATGCCAGGCCGTTAATTGCTCGGCATATGTTTCCATGCTCGACGCTGTTTATAGGATTTGCTTCCAGAATAATTCTCGTTCCGCCTGCCGGAATTTCTTCTTCGTTAGACGGTGAATAAAAAATAATATCCGAACCATTCAAACCGATTTTTGATGCCGCGGTGTGGAAGTCAGTGTATTTTTTTTCTCCTGCCTCATTGGAAGTTGCATTAACGGTAAATTCATCTATGAATGCGGGGCCAACGCCGGAGTTTGTTAAAATAATTTTAATTGGTTTTTCCTGTTCGGCTTCTTTCTTAATCTGCAAAAAGGGCCGCACGGAAAACCGTTCTCTATTTCTTGCCGAAATATTCTTAGTCAATTTAACAATACCGGCAAATGCCGCGAGCGCAATTCCGAAAATTGCGGCAACAAGTTCGGGCTTCATCTATATAATTCCTTTTACAAGGATACTCATCACACGGCTAAAGAAATATCTATGACCTTAAGAAAAAATGGCGGTCTAATTTTAATACCGGGACGCGCAAATTATTTTGCTTTAAAATGTAAATAATTACTTCGCGCTTATCAAACTTGTGAAAGCATAAGCATCCAGAGTGAATTTCGCATTGCCGTCCGAAACATGCACTTGTTTGATTTTTTCCATGCCGCGTTTGCTATCCGTAACGTACATTTGCAGTTCTTTAACTCCGGCCGGAAGTCCCGAAATTGTAACAGTGCGGGATGCGCCGTGATTGACGAGATGGATCGAATAAATTCCGTCGGCAATATCTCCAAATGCCGCGCAACTGATTATATCGTTGTCGCAGGTTAAAGGAAGTATAAACGAACGCGGCGGCGTTAAGCCAAGTTGTTTTAAATTCCAGAATCTCTGCGTTGGATGCAGCGGACCCTCTGTTCTATAGATTCCGCCGCCGGTCAATAATGAGTAGTCGGAAGTAAGCTGCCATTGCAAAATAGATTCTACATGCGCAACATCGCACGCCCGGACATAGATATCAATTTCATCAATAGCAAAAGACGGTTCTAAAAATATTTGCGGATATTGATGCGCCTGGGCATCGGTTCCCCCTTCGCCGATCAACAACGGAACATTCAATTCTCTTG
Source organism: Bacteroidota bacterium (assembly GCA_021814855.1). The sequence continues at coordinate 9,260 of JAKAHQ010000023.1, forward strand.
ATGCGTCCGACCAATTAGCGAGAGTCCAGTTGTCGCACCCGCGCCACGCATGAAAGGATATTGCGCCTATATATTGATGCGTAGCAGGATCGTCAAGAGCCGGTTGAATAAAATCTATAGTAGTTGCATCGGAGTTATCTCCCAGAAGCATTTTAGTGGATAAATCCTTCGATGCAAGATAAGCTCCGAGTTTCTTTATGAAGGCCGCGTGTTCTTGCCCGGTCATTCTTACGTTAATTCCAAGATCGGATTCGTTAAATGAAAAGAGATCGGGTGAAACTCCAAACTCTTCTTTCAGATAAACAAAATAATCGCCGATCGATTTGATAATGCTTCTCATCTTAGCCGGATTAAGAGGGTTGCCGAAAATTCCGTTTTCATTTTGAAAATTCATTACTCCTTGAATGGCCCAAGAAGGCGGATACCAGGCGCTAATAATAAGCGGTATACCTCTCCTATAAAGTTTTTGCGCTATCTGCATTGCCTCTTTTACATTTTCATCAAGCTTACCGGCTCTTGCAGCCGCAAGCGGGTCTACACTTTCTACAGGGTGCCAACTTCTCCAGGGCAATTCAACGCGCGCCCATCTCACATTCAGATTGTCCAAACAATAATCGATAACAAGCGGATCGAGTTTTTCATTTTGAATACGGAAATTTCCGCCGATGCCGTCAAACTCCCTCCCCGGTTTGTTCGCGTCTATATTTATATGAACCGGCGTTCTATCTATTTCACCGGAGACTTTAACTAAAAATGTCTTCTCAGCAATTTGAGCGTCCTTTGTTCGTCCCGTAATTACACCAAGCAGAATTCTTGTATCGGGATATCCGAAACGCGGGCTCCCTTTTACAATTATTATTTCGGTCGGCTGTTCCGCTCTTACTTCGAATTTTGTTTTGTCGGAAACTACACGAAAACCTTTTACCAATGCTTGTTCGAGAAAATTCCTTATAGGAAAATTGCCCGGCATTCTTTCTTTCATATTTGGAAAAAGCGAAACCGGTTCCATAGCAGACGCAGTTGAATCGATTAACTGAATCTTTGCATCGGCATAATCATCTGGAGTAAGAGTAAAACATAAAAACGCACCGGTGAGAGTTGAATCTTCGACGGTTTTTATTTTGATATTTATTTTAGCCATCGCGCTTCCGGTATCCTGCACGGTTTCCGTAAAGGCAAATTTTGAAAGCTCCGTTGTAACAATTTGCTTATTGCCGTCGCGGATATAACTAGGTCT
>JAKAHQ010000024.1 GCA_021814855.1 Bacteroidota bacterium
TGAAGTTTAGATTCCAGGATTTAGAAATTTGGAAATTCGCGATTGAAATTACCGATGAGTTGCTTGACATAGCCGATTACCTTGAGAGCAAAAAACTTTACCGGTTTGCAGAACAATTAAGAGCCGCAGCAATGAGCATGAGCAATAATATTGCAGAAGGTTCGGGTTCAACTTCAAACAAGGAGTTCGGCAGTTTCCTAAATATTTCACATCGATCAATGTTTGAAAATGCTAACATTCTAATAATCCTCAACAGACGAAAATTGATATCGGAAGAACAATTAAATAATCTACTTGAAAAACTGGATAAAGAATGCCGGATGATAACAAATTTCAAAAGAACTTTATACTAAACAAAAAAGCTCTGCGCTTAGCGCTTTGCCCTTTGCCAATAATAGTAAACGGAGAATATACATGATCAAGCTAAAAAACATTTCGAAGTATTACGAAAACAAATTCGTTAAGACTTACGTATTGAGAAATATTAATCTTGATATTGAAGAAGGTGAATTCGTTTCCATTATGGGACCATCCGGTGCGGGCAAATCCACCATGCTTTATATAATAGGAATGCTTGATACGGCTTCCGAAGGAGAATATTTTTTCTACAAAGAGCCGGTTCATAAGATGAAAGAGAAAAAACTTGCCGAGCTGCACAAATCGCATATAGGATTTGTATTTCAGCAGTATCATCTTATCGACGAACTAACGGTTTATGAAAATCTTGAGACTCCGTTGCTCTATCAGAAAATAAAAACATCAGAAAGAAAAGGTATGGTTGCCGAAATACTGGATCGTTTCAATATAGTGGCAAAGAAAGATTTATTTCCAAACCAGCTTTCCGGCGGGCAGCAGCAGCTTGTTGCAATTGCGCGCGCAATAATCGCAAGACCAAAACTCATTCTTGCTGATGAACCTACCGGCAACCTTCATTCCGATCAAGGTAAAGAAATTATGGAGCTGCTCAAAAAACTAAATAAAGAAGGCACAACAATAGTACAAGTAACACACTCTGAAGTTAACGCCGAATACGGAAATAAAATTATAAAACTAAGTGACGGGTGGATTGAAGGCGCATAGCGCTATGCCCGGAGTTTATCCCGCCTTTGCGGGACTTTCTGCTAAAATGCATTAGGAGTTGAGCTATGTTGAAAAATTATTTCAAAATCGCTTTAAGGAATCTAAAAAAGGATAAGGTTTATTCATTCATCAATATTTTCGGTTTGGCTATCGGCATTACGTGTTGTTTGTTGATATTGCTTTATATAAGCGATGAGCTGAGTTACGATAACTTTCATGCAAAGGCCGACAGAATTTACCGCGTTAATACGGATTTGAAATTCGGCGGCACCGAATTAGCATTGCCGGTTTGCAGCGATATGGTAGGACCGATTATGAAAAAAGATTATCCTCAAGTTGAAGAATATGTACGTATCTACAGTTACAACGATAACAAACTAGTTAGGAAAGGAAATAATTTTAACGAGGAAAGACCGGTAGCTTTTGTCGATTCAACTTTTTTCAAAGTATTTTCCTTCCCGGTCTTATACGGCAATACCGAACATATTTTGAATGAACCGAACACTGTTATAATAAATGAATCAATCGCTAAAAAATATTTCGGCACATCGGATGCCGTAGGAAAATTTATTGAGACCGATGATAACGGCGGTACTAATTTTAAAGTTACAGCCGTTATAAAAGATATGCCGGAGAATTCTCACCTCCAATTCAAAATGATTTTTCCCATGCAGAATCTTTCATATAAATGGGGAAACTTTGTCTCGTCTAATATGAGGACTTATCTGCTCTTAAAGCCGGGTACCGATTATAAGGAGTTTGAGAAGAAATTTTTTGAATACAATGATAGATATGTTTTCCCGTTTGCACAAAAATATATGAACATCGAAAGTAAAGAAGCTTTTTTGAAAGCCGGTAATAGAGTTGAGAATAAACTGATGCCGATAAAGAATATTCATTTATATTCAAAACAGATACAAGAACTAACTCCAACCGGTACAATAGAATATGTTTACATTTTTTCGGCTATTGCCCTGTTTATTCTGATTATTGCCTGCGTAAATTTTATGAATCTTACCACGGCGCGCTATGCTAATCGTGCTAGGGAAGTCGGAATTCGAAAAGTTCTTGGCACCGAACGAAAAAATCTTATAAGCCAATTTTTACTGGAATCTATTTTGATGTCTTGTGTTTCGGTATTATTATCTGTTTTATTTATCGTTATTCTCTTGCCCTATTTCAACGATATCTCGGCAAAAGAATTAAAAATAAACGAAATGTTTTCGCTTCCATTTTTGTTTTTGCTATTAGCATTACCGGTAATAATCGGGCTTACTGCCGGGGGTTATCCTTCATTCTTTCTTTCGAAATTTATGCCGGCAGAAATTATTAAAGGTAAATTATCTTCGGGTACTAAAAGCGGAAACCTAAGAAGCGCATTAGTGGTATTTCAATTTGCAGCGTCTGTGGTTTTAATATCGGCAACAATTGTGGTTTATAATCAACTCAATTATATCCAAAGCAAAAATCTCGGATACCAAAGAGACCAGCTTCTAATAATAAACGGAACATACTCGTTAAAGAATGTAAATGCATTCAGGAATGAAATGTTAAACGTTCCGGGCGTTACCGCAGCAACCATTTCAGGTTATTTGCCTGTGCCTTCCAACAGAAGTTTTGACGGCTTTTTTAAAGATGCCGCAATGGGTGCCGATAAAGGATTGACTATGCAGAGATGGATTATTGACTATTATTATCTTAACACACTTGGAATTAAGTTAAAAGAAGGAAGAAATTTTTCCCCTGATTTCGGAACAGATTCTTCCTCCGTAATTCTAAATGAAACTGCGGTTAAACAGATCGGTCTTATAAATCCTTTGGGAAAAACTGTTTATACACTTAGAGACGGTAAGTTAAAAAGTCTTAATGTGATTGGCGTTGTTAAGGATTTCCATTTTGAATCGCTGCGGCAGAATATCGGCGCTTTAGGTTTTATGCTTGGCTTAAATGTTGACAACATCACTCTGAAAATTAATGCCGCGAACACTTCTGCAATAATTAGTAAAGCCGAAAACTTATGGAAAAAAATGACTTCGGGCTTACCGTTTAGCTACAGATTTATGGATGAATCGTTTAATCAAGTCTACAAAGCTGAACAACGTATAGGCACAATTACATTTTTGTTCGCGCTGCTCGCAATAATAGTCGCCGGGCTGGGTTTGTTCGGTTTAGCTACGTTTCTTGCCGAACAGCGCACCAAGGAAATCGGTATCCGAAAGGTTTTGGGCGCGTCTGTTTTTTCTGTATTGTATATGCTCTCTAAAGAATTTCTTAAATGGGTTTTAATTGCAAACGCAATTGCCTGGCCCCTTGCGTATTATTTTATGAATAGGTGGCTGCAGGATTTTGCGTACAGAGTAAATATAAGCTGGTGGATATTTGTTTTAGCCGGAGGAATTGCCCTGCTTATTGCATTACTGACTGTAAGCTTCCAGGCAATTAAAGCAGCTGTTGCAAATCCTATAGAAAGTTTAAGATACGAATAAACGCTATGCGCAGAGCGGACAAAGGAGAAAGTGTGTTAAGAATTTATTTGGAAATTACACTTAGCAAGACTGGAAACATTCTAAAACTTTGGCTTCAATCCGGCTTGTTTACACAATTCATTGGCGGTTATACGGTCAAGAATTCGATGACGTTTTATGGGAATAGTTTTTTGTTTATTTGTATAAATAGAATGATTTCCACCTTCGCGGAGAAGAAAAAAACCGTTAGCTTCAAGATATTTTACAAGATCGCGTCGTTTAACCGACACTCGCAATCTCAACTATTAACGGCTCGAACAGTGTTGCTTCCGCAGGCAATTCTTGCCCGGTTTGCTTGTACGCTAGAATCATCTCGTGAAGCGCATCTTTCAATGATTCACGGCAGTCATCAAAAGTTTTTCCCTCGGTTACAATTTCGGGCCATTCAATTAATTGTCCCATGTAGCCGGATGAAATTTTAGTGTATTTGGCAGTATAGTGTTTAAACATTGTACTTTTCTCATGCATTGCGAAAAAAACTTAAATTAAATATTAGTTAAAATCAAGGCAAGTTTAAAAACGCAGATTATTGAAAAGCATTATAAGCACAGCATTTTGAAAATAAAGTATGAGGGCAGAGGAATACTAAAAATCTTCCCTTTTAGGAATGATTTAGAGGGGACTAATAAAGCGGCAAATGTTAATCCCGCAGATAGTTTGAGATATGAATAAACGCTATGCGCATAGCGCTTTGCATGTTAGGAGGTATTATGTTAAAAACAAATTTGAAGTTTGCATTAAGAAATCTTGCCAAGTACAAAATTTTTTCTTTTATCAATCTTACAGGGTTAATTATCGGCATCACGGCAAGTCTGCTGATTTTTATGTATGTGGTTAACGAGCTTAGCTTCGAAAGCATTCACAAAAACCGCGGCAGAATATACCGAGTTAATGCGGGCTTCGGCAACGGCGATTCCGAAATGAAATTGGCAGGAGCTAATGCCGCATTGGCTCCCGCGGCTCAATCCGGTATTCCCGGAGTTGCAAGCGCAACAAGATTTCAGTCTGCTGAAAGTATGGATGTCAAATACAACGAAAAGCAATTTAAAGAATCCAAATTCTTTTTCGCCGATACAACATTCTTTAAAATTTTTACTTTTCACATAATTAAAGGAAACGCCGTAAACCCTCTTGCCGATCCTTACTCCGTTGTAATTACGCAATCCGTTGCTAATAAAATTTTCGGTACAGAAAATCCTATCGGAAAAACATTAAAATGCGGAGACAATGATCTCGTGGTTAAGGCAGTTGCCGAGGATGTTCCGATCAATACTCAAGTACAGTGGGAATATATAGCGCCTTTCTCGTTATACGAAAAATTAAATCCGCACGGAGTCAACTGGCAAAGTTTCGGAAACTGCTACACCTATCTCCTTCTGCAAAAAAATACTTCGGATGCCGACCTTGGTAAAAGATTAAATGATTTGCTTGAACAAAATGCGGGTAAATCTATGTCGGCTTTTATCAAACTTTATCCGCAGAAACTAACAGATATATACCTGCATTCCGAAGTTTTCGGGGAGCTCGGTCCTAAGGGAAACATAACATACATTTATCTTTTTTCAACCGTTGCCGTATTAATTTTAATTATAGCGTGCTTCAACTTTGTAAATCTCTCCACTTCAAGATCAATTCATCGCGCAAAAGAAGTCGGGGTTAAAAAAGTTTTAGGAGCTAACAGGTTCAACCTAGCAAAACAATTTTTGAGCGAGTCCTTTCTACTTACCGGTATTGCTGTTTTGATAAGCGCCGTACTTTATGAAATCTTAAGCCCGATACTCGGCGATTTTCTTAATTATAAAATGGCTGTAAATAGTATTTACAACATTTACTTTTATATAATTCTTCTGGCAATAATTTTAACAACCGGATTCGTATCGGGAATATACCCCGCGTTTTTCCTTTCCAAATCCGAACCTATAGAAACGCTTAAAGGCAAAGTAAAGACCAGCTCTGCAGGAATATCAATTAGAAAAATCCTTGTCGTGTTTCAATTTGCTGTTTCTATATTTCTAATTATTGCTACACTAAGCATTTTCAAGCAGCTCAGTTTTTTAAAAAGCGCGGATCTTGGATTTGATAAATCAAATCTGGTGTTAATCAATTTCCCGGCTTCGTCGGATGGAGCTCCGGCTAAATATAAACTTCTGAAAGACGGTCTTTTACAAAATACAAACATCAAAAGTGTATCGGGCATTTATACTTTACCGGGAGTTGACAGCAAGGAAATGCAGAGCGTAAAATTAAATCAAGGAGATCAAAACGCTAAAGTAATACGCACTATCGGGGTTGATTATGATTTTATGAATACACTTGGCGCCCATTTGATTTCCGGCAGAACATTTTCAGAAAAGTACGGTACAGATAGTCAAAGCTCTGTCATAGTAAACGAAGCGGCGGTAAAATATCTTGGTTTGAAAAACGCGGTTGGAACCTCACTTTATATACCCGGCGGAAAGGACAAGGAAAGAGAAGTTAAAATTGTTGGAGTAGTTAAAAACTTTAACATTGCATCGTTGAAAGAAGAAATAGAGCCTTACTTCCTATACATAAACCCGGTTAGATTTTTTACCGTCGCCGTTAAAATCTCTCCTATTCAAACCAATGAAACTTTCGCGCAAATTAAAAACGAATGGGCAAAGATATTTCCCGACCGTAAAATAGATTATTCGTTTATGGATCAAACATACTCGCAGCTTTATTCTTCGGAAGAAAAACTAGCGGAGTTGTTTACAATTTTTTCAATGCTGGCAATTCTTGTTGCATGCCTTGGTCTTTTCGGCTTATCCGTTTTTACCGCGGAAGTAAGAACTAAGGAAATCGGAGTTAGAAAAGTATTGGGCGCAACCGTCGCCGGGATTTCAATAATGCTTTCAAAGCAGTTTATAAGATGGGTTTTGATTGCAAATCTTTTCGCTTGGCCGCTTGCGGCATTGGCAGTAAATAAATGGCTTCAAAATTTTGCGTACAGAACAGGCATGGATTGGACAACCTTTGCTTTTTCGAGTTTGCTTGTATTGGCTGTTTCATTACTGGCTATAAGCATTCAAATAATTAAAGCAGCTGTTGCAAATCCGGTTGAGTCTCTTCGTTACGAATAGTAACGAAGACCGAAATCCCGATGGTTTATATCGGGATCGAATCATTGCGTTATGATCGAAGCGCGAAGAACGTTTTCTATTTTGAATGACTGATTTTAAAGCCTAATTCGTCATCTACTAGTGCGCGCCTCCAGTTTTACGACTTACATTCTGCCGGCTGATAATCAATACAGATTCAAAAGCTATTTTTATACCGGAAAAAGTTTTATTCGCTCCATTTTTAGCTTTTCTTAACACAATCAACTCCTGCCAAACGACCTGAAAACCGTTTTTTGATGCCATCAAGCCATTTTTTACTTTCCGCCAGCCATTTCCGGCTTCCGGAATGTCATTTTTAACTTCCCGCCAATCATTCCTAACCTTCCGCGAGCCATTCTAACTCTCCCGCAAGTCTTTCAAATTCCCCCGCAAGTCTTTCCAAACCTTCCGCGGGTCTTTCTAATTCCCCCGCAACTCATTCCAAACCTCCCGCAAGTCTTTCCACAGCTCCCGCAAATGATTTCTTTTGAGACAAAAATCGTTATCGTTTAACTCCAATCATCAAATCGCCGCCAAAGCTTGTGCCTTTTCTCTCCACATTGGAAATACCGGCGTAAGAAAACCATTCCCGCATTTCCTTCTCGGTAAATGTATCGCCGCTCATTGTTCCTACGAGCATGTTTAACGCAAAGTAAGTGCCGCCTTCGGGTTCCGTTCGTTCTTCCTTCATCACCCAATCCTTAATAATAATTTGCCCGCCGGGATTAAGCGAGTCGCTGCATTTTTTTATCAGTTCCTTATTCTGTTCGTAACTATTCATGTGAACAATTGCGGAAAGGAGAATCAGATCGTAGCCGTTGCCGAAATCGTCGGTTAAAAAACTGCCGGCTTTTAATTCAATCTTATCCATCATATTCTCTGCTTCAACATATTTTTTTGTGATGGGAAGAATATGCGGAAGGTCGAATACAACGGCGGTCATTTGAGGATTTGCCTTAACAATTTCCATTGAAAAAGTACCGGAGCCGCCGCCTACATCCAGCATCCGTTTTACATTTGTAAGGTTTAGAAGCATAGCCAATATCATTGCCTCTTTTACTCCGCGGTAATGCATTGCTGCTATAAAGGCCTCGCTCCAATCTATTCCGCTGGGCGAAGGCCTCCGTTCCGCCGCCGAAGTTCCGACTTTAACGGATTCGGTTAGTGAACTCCACGTGTGCCAAAGTCCAAGTGAATGATAGAGACCTCCCATAAATTCCGGTTTGCCTTTTACCAAATATTGCGAAGCGTTTTCCGCGTTATAAAATTTTCCATGAACCTTTCTCAAAAATCCAAGTGCTACAAGAGCGTTCATCAACCTATCTGTAGCGCGGCTATCGGTTTTAATTACCGAAGCTACTTCAATCGGCGTAAGCATTTTTTTATCGAGCACGGAAAAAATATCGAGCTCTACCGCGGTTAATAAAATCCTACTTTGCTGAAATGAATTTGCCAGCTGACGAATTTCTTCGGGTTTGAGATATCGATTTTCGTTTTCCATAATTTTTCTCCTTTGACCACCCCCTTTTATTCCCCCTCCTTACTAAGGAGGGGGACGCAGGGGGAGGTTTAAATTCTTCTTCTAAATCCTTCACCCAGCACTTCATGTACATTGTTTATAATTACAAACGCCTGCGGATCGACTTCGCGAATTATTTCTACAACCGTACTTATCTCGCGCAGGGATACGACTGTTAGAAGCATCTCGCGTTCAACATTTCTGTACAAGCCGCGGGTTTTAATTGCCGTAATACCGCGTCCCATATCTTTAATTATAGTTTCGGAAATTTTATCGTTATGATCGGATACTATATAAACCGCGCGGGCGTAATCGAATCCCTCGATTATTATATCAATTAAGCGCGCAGAGACAAACAGCAAAAACAACGCATACAAGGTAAGAACAAGAGCGGGGCGATCCGGCGAGAGATGCTTTATATCAATAATAAATCCTGCGGAGGCAATAACGATGAAATCTATAATCATTATGGACTGGCCGGGTTTCATTCCGAATCTTTTCTGCATTATTGCCGCAACTATATCCGAGCCGGCGGTTGTTCCCTTGAACTTAAAAATTATTCCCAGCCCAATTCCAATCAGTACCGCGCCGATCAAAATCAAAAATAAAAAATCATGGTTGTATAAATCTTTAATCGTTTCGGAATCTTGAAGACGAATGTACCCGAAACCCGGAATATCTCCTCGGAAGAAATCGATAAAGAAAGAGCTTAACGAAAAACCTACGAATGTTCTCAACCCAAATTGCCTGCCGAGTTCTTTTAATCCCCATAAGAAAAGCGGAATGTTCAATATCCAGATAAGCGTTCCGACCGGCAGTTTGTTACCGGACAAATAATAAATAGCCATTGCCAAACCGCTCACGCCGCCGGGAACAACGCGCGCATCGACGAGAAATACGCCGATACCAATTGCCATTATAGCAGAACCAATTGCGATGGCGGTATAATCGAGCACAGGATGTTTGCTTAAAAATTTCTTCGGCATAATGTTCTAAATTTTACATTCGCAAAATAACATGCGGCAGCTAGTGTTCAAAACATGTAAATGGTTAAAGTCGAAACGGTTAGAGTTTTCCTTCTTTATACAGTCTCTGCGTTTTTACACGCTGCAGCTGGCGTTCAATAATTAAGTCGGCAAGTTTTTCGGGAACGAGTGTTTTATCTCTCAAGTTAAGAACTTCCAATACTTTATTTTCTTCTATATCAATGCGGTAGAGATTGTTCAAGAACCGGTTATAATCCCGGCTCATAAGCTCCATAACTTTGGAAGTCAAATGCTCACGAATTACGGAAAGGTCGTCTGCAACCGGCAGCGAATCTTTCGCTAAAGAAAAATCTTTATCTAACTTTTCTAAAAGTGCGGGATATAATTCTTGTTCTGTCATTATACTTTTAACGTAAAGACGCGGCATGCCGCGTCTTTACAATCAGTATTTATATTTAAGCCATTTAATTACTTCCGACCATTTGGGTTTTTTACCTGTTCGCAAAATTCCAACACGATAGATTTTTCCGGCTACCGGGAAAATAAAAAAGATTGCCGCAACATTCACTACCACTGCAACTACAAGTTGCCACAACGGCACTTCAATCAAAGTCATCTTAACCGGCATTACCATTACGGATGTAAACGGAAGCAGCGCCGCCGCGTTTGCAATAGGACTGTTCGGATTCTGCATCATCGACATTGCAATTAGGAACGGAATAATTATAAGCAGCATTACCGGCCACATACCGGATTGAGCATCCTGCGGGTTATCGAAGATAGCGCCCATCATTCCAAAAAGACTTAGGAACAAGATTAATCCGACCGCAAAGTTTACAAGGAGAAATACCACCTGAACAGTTTTAACGCTTACAAGAAATTCCGCCGGCAAAGCAAATATTGCCGATGAAGTTACCGCCACAATTGCGGCAAGCCATATAGACATTTGAATCAGCGCTGTCAACGCCGAACCAAGTATCTTGCCGGTCATTAATTCGCGCGGGCTTACGGACGAGAGAACAACTTCAACAATCCTATTATTTTTTTCTTCAATTACCGACTGCAGCATAAGCTGGCCGGTCAACAGCAAACTTATATAGAGCAAAAACGTGAACACATACGAAAGTATAATACTGCCGTAACCTTCCTCTTTGATGTTTTCCCCTTTTGAAATCTTGAAACCGGTAACATCAATTCCCTTTCTTGCAAAATCGAGTTCCTCAGGCGTTAAGGATTTATTTCC
>JAKAHQ010000025.1 GCA_021814855.1 Bacteroidota bacterium
TTGGGTGCCGAAACGGAGCGGTTTAATTTTTTGTCCGGCCTCGCTGTCGCGTATTAATGTTTCCAGCCGCTTTGTTCTTGTCGATTCCTGCTTTGCGCTCGTTACCCACTTTTTAGTTACCTTTTGAACAGACGGCGGCAGCGAAGTAAAAAATGCCCAGGCTTTTTTATTCGTCTTGAACTTCTTCTCGTAGTCGGCCAAAAATTCTACGGGATTATTTTCGTAAGTATAAACGCGGGATTTATGTTCTAATCTTTTTTGAAATGCAGCCAGACCTTCGGGTTTCATTAATCCAGCTTTGGTAAGCTCTTCTACTTTTTTGATGTTGACGGCGCTCCAAATACTTGTCTGTTTTCTTGGCGTGAATCGAATGCAGTAACTTTTGTCGTCGATAGATTTCCGTATGCCGTCAATCCAGCCGAAGCAAAGAGCTTCATCAACAGATTGAGGCCATGTTATGCTTGCTTTGCCGGTTCCGATTTTATAGTAACCGACAAGCAACTCTTTTTCCTTCCGGTGATTTTTTTCAAACCACTTTCGGAAATCCGATTGCGACTTAAAAAATCGAGGTTCACTGCTGTTGTTCATCAGTTTTTCTTTTGCACAGATAATTTGCTACTGGGATTTAACAATAATTATTTTAAGGCACCACTTAATTTTGAAATAAAAGATAAAAATATTCTGGCGATTAGATTAGGGCACGGCAGTGAAAATTGGATTGGTCCGTCATTTCAAAGTTGATTATAAAAGCCACAACCCATTTTACTATCCGGATGAGTTTCGTTTAGCTATGAAGAAATACGATGAAGCGGAGGTCATAATTGATAAGACGGATTTAGGAGGAATTGATTGGGAAATATGTTTTTCGAGTTCGTTAAAACGCGCAAGTATAACTGCTCAATCTATTTTCACTGGAGATATTATTGAAACGGATCTTTTGCGGGAAGTCTCTCTTTTACCGTTTACAAATATAAATTTCAAACTTCCCTGGTTTGTTTGGCATATTGGGGCAAGGGTTGCCTGGGCTAAAAATTCCAAATCGCAGGCGGAAACAAAACAAGAAACATCGGAGCGGATGAAATTAATCTACGATAACATAATCGATTCGCAGCGGCAAAATGTATTGTTAGTAACCCACGGCTTTTTTATGAAATGTTTTTCTGGTTTTCTTTCCAGCAAGGGTTTTGAAGGAAGTATTGATCCGTTTCCGCATAACGGCCGTTTATATCTTTACAAAAAAAATGAAAGGTGAGGAAATGAAAATGCGTTGCGCGTGGGCGGGTAGCGATCCGCTTTATCAAAAATATCACGATGAAGAATGGGGAGTTCCCGTTCATGACGACCGCAAACTTTTTGAGATGCTGATCCTGGAGGGAGCGCAAGCGGGGCTTAGCTGGATAACTATTTTGCGCAAAAGAGAAAACTATCGCAAAGCGTTTTCAAATTTTGACGCCAAGAAAATTGCAAGGTACGATTCAGCTAAGATTGATGAGCTGCTGCAAAATAAGGGAATTATCCGGAACAGATTGAAAATAAATGCCGCTATTACAAACGCAAAATTATTCCTGGAAGTACAAAAAGAATTTGGCTCTTTCGATAAATACATTTGGCAGTTCGTGGGCTACGGTCAGATAAAAAACAGTTGGAAAAGCATTAAAGAAAATCCGGCTAAGACAGACCAATCCGATGCTATGAGTAAAGATTTAAAAAAACGCGGATTCAAATTTGTCGGATCGACAATTTGTTACGCTTTTATGCAAGCAGTAGGAATGGTAAACGATCATATAACGGATTGCTTTCGATATCCGGAAATCAGCCGTCGGGGATAAACTTAGTTTTACTATCGAAAATTAAATAATCTCTATTTACAATTATCCTACCGCTTGTTATGTTGCTTCGGCATTTTTTCCTTTTGGCGGCTCTTGACCGTTGTTATAAATAAAGCGAAGTAATTTTTTCTAACCAACTAAATTAAAACCATAGTGCTTTAAGGAGTGCTCATGAAAAAAAGTGTTTTATTCTTAACTGTTCTGTTTGTTTGTGTTCTTGCAAAAGGAATTTATGCCCAGGATGCAAAACAAAATTTTACTCTTGTCAATCAAACCGGTGTTGTTATTAATGAAGTTTATATTACGCCTCACGAAGCAAACGAATGGGGCGAAGATATTCTTGGGCGGGACGCGCTCGATACCAACCAAGAATGCGATATTCAATTTCACCCCAAGGAAAATGCTTGTATGTGGGATTTAAGAATTACCGATAGAGAAGGAAATGCTCTCGAATGGGAAAACCTTGATTTGTGCAAAGCCGTAAAAATTACTCTCCACTACAGCGACGGTAAAGCCTGGGCGGATATAGACGAATAGAAAATCTTTTTAATAGATTAAGAAAGGCTTGAGAAATCAAGCCTTTTTTGTTACGCGGCAAGAAAAATTTTTTTTGACGGTTAATAACCGGTTGAGAGAATTAAAACGGAGACTGGAATTTGACCATGAGAGATCATTCAACTATTAAACCTCGAAGTTTACTTTTTTGTCAATTGTTTGTCCGAATTGAAAATTTATCTTATAATTAACCTTCCAAGCCGGAGGCATTTATGAATGTAAAAAAGTTTTTCCCAAAAGCGCTGGGCGGATTGTTTGCCTTTTCTGTTCTAATCTTTCTTGCCGGGTGCGGTTCATCTAAAGAAATGATGAGCACGTATCAAAGCGGCGATATTAAAATCGACGGAGATATTTCTGATTGGGGAAAAAGTATTCAAAGAATTCCCGACAACAGTTTTTCTCTCGGGTTTAAGAACGACGATAAATTCCTTTACATTTCGCTTACCACTGAGGACCGCTCGAAAATATTTCAAATGTTCCGTGCGGGATTTATTGTCTGGCTTGAACCCGAAAGCGGCGACTACAAAACTTTCGGAATTAAATATCCTCTGCCTGGCGAGCAAAACGATATGCCGCAGATGCAGGATATGAACGGGGAAGGAATTAACAGGGAAGGGGACAGGCGTGAATCGATGAACGGCGAGGGAATGGACAGAGAAAGAATGCCACGCGAAAATATGTTTGAGAAAATGTTAATTACCCAAAATGAATTTGAAATTGTTAACAAGGACAAATACCCGCTTATTGCCTTGCCTCTTGTGAATAAAGACGGAATAGAAGCTAAGCTGGCTTTTCATCGCGAGCAATTTGTTTATGAGCTGAAAATACCGTTGGCCGGCAATAAGCAATATTCTTTTGTAGCCGGCGCTTTACCCGGTGATAAACTAAAGATTAAATTTGAAACAGAACAATTGGAAAGACCGAAGATGAATGAGGATAGAGGCGGCATGAGAATGTCCGGCGAAGAACCCGGCGAAGGTGAAATGGGCGGCGGCAGAGGCGGAAGACGTGAAGGAATGCGCAGCGGCGGAAGGCTTAGCGGCAGAACCGCTCCTTTAAATTATACTGTTGAATTAAATTTGGTAAGTCAACCAATAAAATAATTACTATAAAAAAGCCCCGAAAATCTTCGGGGCTTTTAAACAATACTACATTATCATTCTTAATCCTCTTCGTATGCCATCTCCCCGTGCAGTGAACTGTCAAGTCCTGCAATTTCTTCTTCATGTGTAACTTTAACAGGCGTAATTAAATTAATAACCTTCAGCATAATATATGTAAACACAAAACAATAAACGCAAATTGCAATCACGGATATTACTTCTTTAAAAAAGAATTCTGCTGAACCACCGATAAACAATCCCTCTACTTTAACAGCAGGATTTACCGCTTTAGTAGCTAATAGGCCCAACATAATTATTCCAATCAATCCTCCAACTCCGTGAACGCCCCAAACGTCAAGCGCGTCATCCCATTTAAAATGGTTTTTAAGACTTACTGCAAAGTAACACACAATTCCGGATACGATTCCTATTATTGCAGCGCAGCCAATGGTTACATAACCTGCTGCGGGTGTTATTGTTGCAAGACCCGCTACCGAGCCTGTTAAAAGCCCGATGAGTTTCGGTTTCTTTTCGAGTGCCCATGCTAAAAACAACCATGTTACTGCAGCAAATGATGCAGCTACATCGGTATTAAGAAATGCTGATACGGCAATTGTGTCAACTTTCAATTCGCTCCCTCCGTTGAATCCATACCATCCAAACCAAAGCAGGCCAGTTCCAATAGCAACCAGAGGTAAGCTATGTGGCCCTCGTTCAAAAACTTTTCTTTTACCGACATAAAATACAGAAGCTAATGCCGCCATACCCGCGCTTGCATGGACCACAATACCGCCTGCAAAATCGAGAACTCCCCATTTTGCCAAAATTCCATTTCCCCAAATCATGTGTACTAACGGAAAGTAAACAAAAATTAACCAGATTGTTAAGAATAATACGTAAGCGGGAAATCTTACTCTGTTTGCAAATGCGCCTGTTATTAATGCGGGTGTAATAATTGCAAACATCATTTGATAAGCAACGAATACGTATAAAGGTATTTCATTGTTCCCGAAGAAAGCCGAATTGATACTTACACCGGAGAGAAAAACCATATTTAAATTGCCGATAATTCCCCCTTCTCCACCGCTGAAACATAATGAATAACCAAATGCGAACCAGAGAACCGTTGTCCATCCAAGCGAAAAAAAACTCTGGATCATTATTGTTAATACATTCTTTCTGCCGACAAGACCGCCGTAAAACAGTGCAAGACCCGGGGTCATAAGCATTACTAAACTTGCCGAAACAAGCATGAAAGCGATACTTCCGGAATTAAACATAAAGAACCTCAGCTAATTGAAAATTAATAAATGCGATATTCAAAGAACCGGAATGCTGTCTTGCTTTTGAGAAGTTGACATTATCATTACAGTTCAATGATGTGAATTTGGATTTAATATTTTTTTTAAATCCGTATGTCAAACTGAAAAATATCATGCGGATGTAATAATGCTTTTCAACGAACGGCACATTTTTGTCTTAAACGGGACAAACACAGCTTATATTCAAGAATTTTGTTCAATATACTTGCTAACTAAAAGAGTGTTTAGAACTTCAAATGAAAATCGCCATGATGTTTTATATTTTTTATAATCTAATAAAAGTACTTTCTTGAAAAAAGTTCTGATCATTGAAAATGCAGGCGATACGCAAGATAATCTGAAATCGATTTTATCTAGCGCAGATTTTGAGATTTTCTTTTCACACGATAAACGGGATGGATTAAAAATAGCAACGCGCTATTTGCCGGATCTTATCTTGTTCTGCTTTACAAACGGTAGCGGAGACAGGGAGTGTGTAAGAAAATTCTATTCGGATGAAGCGCTTGCCTCCGTGCCGTTAATTGTCCTTGCAAAAAAATCTTCTTTTGAAGAGCAACGATGTGTAATGGAATTGGGCGCAGATGATTATATTCCATTTGAATTTATGGAGAAAAGCCTTTTAAATTCCATCCAAAATAGATTTACAAAGTTATCTCGCTTGAAACAATCCATTTATAATTCTGTTAACACGTTTGATGAATGCAACGAACCGGTTAAAAGGGATGATCACATACTTGTGAAGATTGGAAACAATCTAAAGCTGGTTGAGTTTACGGATATAGTCTGTATTACGGCAATGAAAGAATACAGCAAGATGATAACCAAGGATAATTACAAAATAATAGTAAGGAAATCTTTAAGGAGATGGGTTAAGATATTGCCCGCAAAATTATTTTTACGCATTCACCGCGCTACAATAATCAATATAAACTATATTGAAAAAATCAATAGGACGAACGAACGCACGTATACTGCTCACTTAAAGAATATAAAAGAGACTTTCGATTTCAGTCATCGTTACGCGAATATAATGAGGCGTACATTTCCAACATAAGGAAAATCAGGAGCAATTATTTACAATTGTTTCAATAGAGTTAAGTACGTTATCAATTTTTGAAACATCTTTTCCGCCGGCGGTTGCAAGATGAGGCCGTCCCCCTCCTCCGCCTCCTACGATTTTTGCGAGCTCGCCCACAATTTTGCCTGCGTTTAATTTTTTCTCTTTCATTAAATCGTCGGAAACTACGGCTACTATTCCCACTTTATCTTCTATTGCGGATATCAGCATACCCACGCCGCTTTTCATTTTTTCGCGTAGTTCGTCGCCCATGGATTTTAATTCATCCATGTTTGATGCATCAACCTTGCCTTTGTAAACTCTAATGCCGTTCACATCGGAAGGATAGGAAACAATTGAGTCTATTCCTCCAAGCTTCTCTTGCAGTTTCAATTCCGCCAATTCTTTTTCAAGTTTTTTTGTCACATCATGCAGCTCATCTATTCTACTTTTTGCATTCTGCGCTCTGCGTTCTTGTTCTTGTATGTATTTTTCAACACCCGCGCCGGTAACCGCCTCAATTCTTCTAACACCGCTTGCTATTGATGATTCATTCACAATTTTAAGAAGCCCGATTTCAGAGCTGTTCTTAACGTGAGTTCCGCCGCAGAATTCCATTGTGTAATCTCCGAACTGAACAACGTTTACCTTGTCGCCGTATTTGTCTCCGAAAAACATAAGCGCTCCCATTTTCTTTGCCTGGTCGAATGGAGTATCGCGGTGATGAGTTAAAGGTAAATTCTCTCTTAATTTTTCGTTTACTAATGATTCGATCGCTTCCAGTTCAGATTCGCTAACTTTTTCGAAATGGGTGAAATCGAAACGAAGTCTGTCCGGTCCGACGTAAGAACCCGCCTGCTGAACATGCTGCCCGAGAATTTGACGGAGGGCTTTATGCAGGAAATGCGTTGCCGAATGATTGCGCATTATGTCCCAACGGCGCAGCACGTCCACTTCGGCAATAACATTATCGCCGTTTTTAATTTTAACACCGCTTTCATTTTCGGCAACGTGCACAACCTGACCGTTTACTTTGGCGACTTCAACCACTCGTAAATGTGTGTCGTTAACAATTATATTTCCTTTGTCGCCTATCTGGCCGCCGCTCTCAACATAAAACGGGGAACGATCGAGCACGATCATAATTTTGTCTTGATCTTTTTTTACCCCGATTACTTTTGCCTCGCTTCTTAATTCATCGTAACCGCTGAATATAGTTGGCGAAGTTGAAGACAAACCAAAATCATCAAGTTTATCAAGAGTAATGTTTACGGCTGCAAGTTTATCTTTGGTTGATTTGCGCGCGCGTTCCTTCTGCTCTTCCATCAATTCGTTGAAACGCTTTTCATCAATTGAAAATCCTTGCTCGCGAGCCATTACATTTGTAAGATCAACCGGAAAACCGTATGTATCGTACAATTTGAAGACATCGTCGCCTGCAATAACTTTTTCATTCTTAGCTTTTAATTTCTTTACCAGGATATCAAACAGCTCAATTCCTCTGTCGAGAGTCGCGTTGAAACTTTCTTCTTCGGCTTTAATAATTTTTTCGATGTTGGTTTTGTTGTTCTGAATTTCCGGGAAGACATTACTGAAATTTTCGACGACTACCTGAACAAGTTTATAGAGGAACGGCTCCTTCAAATTAATTTTTCTTCCGTATCGAGCTGCGCGGCGAAGCAGTCTTCTTAAAACGTAGCCGCGGCCTTCGTTGCCCGGTGTAGCACCGTCGCCAATTGCAAACGTAAGCGTTCTAACATGATCTGATATTACGCGCATCGAAATCATGTCTTCTTCTTTTTGATACTTAATGCCGGAAAGATTTTCGACCGCGCTGATTATCGGCGTAAAAACATCGGTATCGTAATTGGAACCCTTCTTCTGCAGAACAGCGCAGACGCGCTCGAAGCCCATTCCAGTATCAACATGTTTCTTCGGGAGGTCGTGAAGTTTTCCTTCCGCATCCCGGTTGTATTGAATAAAAACCAAATTCCAAATTTCAATGCACTTTGGGTCGCCAGCATTTACATATTTTGGATTGTCGAAGTCATCGCTTAAATTAATATGAATTTCAGAGCACGGTCCGCACGGACCTGTTTCGCCCATTTCCCAAAAATTATCTTTCTCGTCAAATTTTAATATGTGCTTTGTATTTATATCTGTTTCATTCTTCCAAAGATTAAATGCCTCGTCGTCGGTTCGGTAAACCGTTGCCCACAATCTTTCTTTCGGCAACTTCCAAACTTCGGTAAGCAGTTCCCACGCCCACGTAATCGCTTCTTTCTTATAGTAGTCGCCAAACGACCAATTGCCGAGCATTTCAAAAAAAGTATGATGGTAAGTATCGTGGCCTACTTCTTCGAGGTCGTTATGTTTACCTGAAACGCGAATACATTTTTGAGTGTCTGCGGCGCGTTTGTACTCGCGTGTGCCGGTTCCCAAAAAAACATCTTTAAACTGGTTCATGCCGGCGTTGGTAAAAAGCAAGGTCGGGTCGTCATACGGCACAACCGGCGCGCTTGGAACAATGCGGTGATCTTTATTTTTGAAAAATTCTAAAAACTGCTGGCGTATTTCGTTTGATGTCATAATTCATTCGTTAATTTTTAGTGCCGCAAATATAATAAAAATAGCTTACAGCGTTCGGAAGTCGGCGTTGCTCAAAAACATAATTCCGCCGGTATGTTTATGCTAAGTAAAAGAAACCGAAAGCCAACAGCTACGCGCTCAATTGCTATTTAGTTTTAGGATAGATACTTTTGATTGTAATTTTATTCAAAAATTGGGCAGTTGTTGAGCAAATTTAAAGATTTATCGGATTTAGAATTGTTGCAGGAAATAGCCCGCTTTGAATCCCGCGCGCTCGAAGAGTTATACGATAGATACTCGCCGCTGCTTTATACGATAATAAAAAAAATTGCGCCGGACGAATCCGCGGCGGATCAAATTCTCATCGAGGTTTTTGTTATCATATGGAGAAAGATAGATAAGTTCGATTTTAAAACCGGTAACGTTTATACCTGGCTCGTAACTTTAGCGCGTAACAAAGCTGTGGATAGTTTGCGGCGGGGACGCACGGCAAATATTTCCGACCAGCCGTACGACGACGCATACGAAGATTATTTTATTCTCCCCACTTTTCAGCGCGATATAGACTCGCTGGATTTTAATACGGCCATAACTTTAAAACCAAAAGTTGAATTGGCGCTTTCGAGGTTAACCGATACTCAAAAATATGTTCTGCATCTTGCTTATTACGAAGGTTACACTATAGACGAAATAGCGGATAAATTAAATGTTCCTATTGAAACAGTTCGTGCAAAAGTTTTAACGGCGCTGCATAATTTAAGGGATTATCTTACGAGTGAATGATCCGATGGAAGATAGAGCGATATATGAAATGACGGCGGCGTTTGCTGCGGGTTGCATGGATAAGGCAAACTACGTGCAGCTAAAAGATTACATTGATGCCGGAGGGGAACTTTCGCCAAGAGACCTTGGAGAGTTGCAAAATATTGTCTCAATGATTCCGGTGATACTTGAATTGGAAGAGCCCGCGCCGGAAATTAAAGACATGGTTGCCAAAAAGTTAATCGGCATTAAGGATGAAATTAAAGCCAAACTTATCAATGAAAAAAGAAGAACCGGCGCTACATTTACCCGATCCACTTCATTCGGCAAAACTTCCGTTTCTCCTCCTAAGCTTAGCTCGTTAACTTTTGCGAACAGAACAACCAGACCTATAGGACAAACAAAAGAAATTTCGGACGAAGAGATAAAAAGAAATCTTGGCATTAACGGAGATATACTTAAACTGTCCAGAGCTTTCACTCAAATAAAAGAACCCGGAAACAAGGCCCAAACTATTCAGCGCGAAGAGCCGCCGAGAATAGTTACTCAAAAACCTTCGACTTCTGCAAAAGAGCTGGAAGCAGAACCCCAGCAGGAAAGAACCGGATCCAGCGCTGCAGGATGGATTGCCCTCTTGCTGACTATAATACTGTTTACCGTTTTAGGATATTATACTTTTACTTCAGTAGAAGCGCTGCGAAGACAAATTGACAATCTAAAAGCCGACATAACCGCTTTGCAAAGCTCGCTTAATTCCGCAAATAATTTTGTTACAAACTATAATTCTCTGGTCCAATTTTTCAACTACAGCGATATTGTGGTTGTTAACATGTCAAGCCCGGATCCAAATGAAAAAGCATCCGCCAAAATTCTTCTTTCGTTCAACGAGAAAGAAGGCCTCATTCAATTTCAAAACGTAAAAGCTCTTTCGTTAAATAAAGTTTACCAGGTATGGATGATTAATCGCGGCCAGGCATATTCGCTCGGAGTTTATAGGCCAGCGGGTGGAGAATATTTGAAAATTACTTCCTTCCCGTTTTTGCCCAAA
>JAKAHQ010000026.1 GCA_021814855.1 Bacteroidota bacterium
GGCTGGGGGTAAACTTCCTTGAGAAGATTAATCGAAGAAAGGAGCGTCATTCCGTAAAGGTAAATATCCAATTTTATTTTTCTCCCGCTTTAAATTCGGTCCATGGCTCTGAAGGGCGATCCTTTAGCCTTCCTTTTAAGTAATCGAATTGCGGATGTTCATCCAGAAATTTATTTGCGTTGAACGCTTTACCGCAAGCCGCGCCCCATCGCGCAAGAAATGACATTTGCTTTGCCAGCTTTGAATCAACAACTTTTCCGTCGTATGTGCCGCCGGGAGAAAACGGCGTTTCGTTTGCATTTAACATTGCGTCAAGTTCACCGTGAGAGCACAACGTTCTGCCGTCGGGAATTTCTTTGTTGAGATATGTATCGTAATGGTCGGCTTCGAATTTTTCTGCAAGTTCAGTATTAATTTTGCCGGCGTATTTTTTCATCAATTGTTTCCAGCGCACGCGACGGGCAATGTTGGAATTTTTGATATTCGAGTTGTCGCTCTTTGTCTCGAAGCGCAATAGCTTAAGATTCTCCGCTATATTTGAGCCGGTAAAAAATCCGTCCTTTGTTTTTTCCAAAGCCACTTGTTTCAAACCAAGTTCGAGCCGGGCAATTTCGTTTGTGTTTATATCGCCGATTAGCCATGCGTTCGCGTATCCGCCGTTGTTGTCTTTCTTCATAATGTTGCACCACTCGTCAATATTGTTTGCATACTGGGTTGCGTTTCGCATCCTGGAAAACTCCGGCTCACCGTTAACAACGAACGGGAAGAAATCTCCGATGGTTGTTTCCGAACCGACCAGCCCGGCATCGGTGATAAAGAAATCGGTTGCGCTGTGAATAAAACCAGGCCCGGACTGCATCAAAATACGATGCCCATTCTCCGGTTGTATATCGAGTATAAGATTGCATAATGGATCCTGGTAACCGCCCATTGTATTATGACCGAGAACAATTTTTCCGTCGGCGGTCATGCTGCCGGTTGCAATAAAGGAACTGCATGATTCTTTTTTGGGGAAGTCCGAATTTGTTTTAAAAGAATCTTTTACTGTCGGCCACCAATATCCTTCCAGTTCTATAATTCCGTTTAAAGCTACAAGCTCGTCTTGAGTTGTCGAATATCCCGCAGCTTTCATCCCTTCCTTCATGCTATTGAGTTCAGCTAAAATTTCCGCATTCACTTTTGGTGTGAACATTTTACCAGCTCTTTCAACCAGCCACGACCAATCCATTGCGGTTTGGTAATTCCACTCTTTGGCGGTTGCGTCTATTGCGTACTTTATTTCTTTGCCGAGAAGATAGCCGTATTGAAATCCGCGCTCTTCCGGCGAACCTTCGATGTGAAGATAAATCCAGCCGTTCTTTTCATGGCGGTTGGATTTTTCCAGCCAGGATTTTTGCTGCTGGCTAAGCTGGCCTGTTTGTGCGTTGATGTAACTTGCAATTAAGAGAACCAGGTACAATACTTTTATGATTCGCGAGTTCATAATGAATTCCGTGGTTTTGTTTTTCAATATTAAACTAATAAGAAATTTTCTTTTTCACGAGAGGGGATTAGAATTCCAAATCTCCCTCGTTATTCTCCATGCGCCATCGTGCTCTTTGCGCAAAATATGAATTCCTTTCCCTGCCGCAATATTTGTCCGGCCGCCTTGACGCGGAGTTGAGCTCCACCTGTAACAGTAAACATGATAAGCCAGATTATCTATAACCTCGATTTCGAGGGATGTAAAATCCAGCCATTTAATGCTGTACTGATCTGCAAAATTATGGAGCCATGTTCTAAGCTCGCCGTTATCTTTTGGAAAAGAATCCGGCGGTAAAAATTGCGCGTCGTCCGAAAGTATTGACAGGTATTCTAATATATCGCCGCTTTCAACCGCTGTTTTTTCTCTGGCTATTATCGCCAGAATATCTTCGATGTTTGGCTTTTGTTTTAACCTGGGCATCTTCTGCCTCATTTATAATTGTGTTAATCTAGCTCATCCGCCAAGAAGATTAAAAACGGGACTCGAAATAAATCCGTATTACAATTTTATTTTACGAAGTAATTGGTTGACGATTTAAAATAAAGTTCACAAAGAACCAGATGCCACCAGCGGCAATGACGCCCATGAAATATAGCGGTGTTAAATCTGTAGCCAGGCCGCGGAGTTTCATAAAAACTATAAGTACGCCGATCGAAATAGACATCTCTGCACAGAACAATATAGCCGGTAATGTTAAAATTACACCGGCATTTTTTTTCTTCAGAAGAAGAACGGCAACAATAAAAAGCCCGGGAAGGCAAATAGATAAATCGATTACATGAACCGGGTTGGTAAATATTCCGGTATCAACGAAAGATTTTGGCGTTGTGCCGAAAAACGACGCGGGAATTATTTCCGAGAGCCATAGCAAATAAAAAAGAACCGAGACGGCTATCAAATATACGGCTGCGAACTTCCAAGGTAATTTTTTGTTGAATACAAACACAGGAAGCATTTTCAAGTTGACGTTAAGAAAATAAACAAATGAGTAAACGCTCAAACCAAAGATGAAGCAATATGGCAGGAACAGCGGGTTGAAATGAACGGCGAAACAGTAAATGCCGAAAGTGTAAATGAGAAATAAAATTGTGCCGCCCCAAATCATTGTGGCGATAAAATTATTTTTATACGCAAGTATCGATGTAACGAGCAATACGGGTGAAATAAAAAAGAGATCAACTGCGTCCTGGGCTATTGCCTGCGTTGCCCAATTTGAGGTTTCCCGCCAGTAAAAATTTTTTGTAAATAGGCCGACCGCACTTACTGCAACCAGTAAAACAAGCAGGGGTAAAGACATGGCAAGAAAATATTTTTCCTGACGGCTTTCGGGCATGGTCGTTCGTCTCCGGCTTAATTATCTATTATCATTTTCAATTGCGTAATCAAGAATGCTGTTAACGTGTACCATTGTTGTGTTTATTAATTCGATTTCGGGAAGGTCGGCTGGTTTTAAAATCAGAGGTATCTCGGTACCGCCGAGAATTAGACCTTCAATGTTAAAATCGGCTTTTAACTTATTTGCAATGTTTACCAATTCGTTTTTAACTTCATCCCGAAAGACGCCTTTCACAAACTCGTTCATGTAATGATCGTGAATAAAATCCTGCGAACCGTCATCCGGCAAAACTATTTCGATGTTTTCCTTTGCTGCGCCGGCATGGTAAAATCCGCTTTGCATTGTAAACTTGGTTCCGAATAATCCAAGCTTTTTAAATTTTTTCTCTACTGCATAAGCGATAGTTGCTTCAACAATACTTAACATGGGAAGTTTTGATTGTTGTTTTAGCTCATCAAAAACAATATGCGGCGTGTTGGATGCAAGCGCGGCAAAATCCGCCCCGCCGTTTTTTAGTTTTTCAATTTCTCCCGATAGATAATCAACAAGCTGATCGAACCTTTTTGCGATTATAAGATCCCGCATAATTATCATGTTGATGCTGTTGATCAATATCGGCGGGTATTCATCAGTTGATAATCGTTTTTGGAAACCGGAGATGATTGATCCGTAATAATCGATTGTAGATCGGGCGCGATGCCGCCGATTAATCCTATAACTTTTGTCTTCATATAAATTTATAGATGTTGAAAATTATCACAGTTCGATTTCTGTTTTAAATACAATCACAGCTTCTCCACCGATTTTAACTTGAACCGGCAGACCGTTTTCAATTTTTACTTTTACTTCTATTTCACCAGGTCGTTTCATGGACTCGCCTTGTTTTCCAACAAAAGAAAATTCTCTTCCGTCGTGTTCGGTTAATTTATGTTTAACAATATAAGCGCCGAGCGGTCCGTTGGCGTTGCCGGTAACGGGATCCTCGTTAATGCCTATCGCGGGCGCGAACATTCTGCCGTGAGTTAAAATTCGCGGTGAGTCAGAATCGAAAGTAAACACAAAGTAGCCGTTGCAGTGGATCTCTCTGCTAAGCTCGGCAAGTTCAAAAAAATTCGGATTCAAATTGTTGAGCGTTGACCTTCTCTTAATTCCGATCATAACTTTGGAATGACCGGTAGAAACTATCTGAACCGGGCATCTTGAATCCAAATCTTCAGCGCGTAAATTTAGTGCGTCAACAATCATGGTTTTCATTTTTGAGTCGAAAGGATTTTCAAATTCGATTTTACCTTGGGTCATTAAAACCATGTAATCATTCACGGTATTAATTATCTCAAACTGAAGAACGCCTATCCTTGTTTTGTATTTGAAAACGATCGAGTTTAAATTTTCCACAACCGCTTTTACGTACATTGCCGCTATCGTGGCATGACCGCAAGTTGGAACTTCTTTACTAGGTGTAAAATAACGAATGATGCCGTCGTATGTTTGGTCGTCTGGAGAAAATAAAAATGAAGTTTCGGAATTGTTCAACTCGCGCGCGATAGACTGCATTTGCTCTTCGCTTAATCCGTCCGCGTACGGCACAACTCCCGCGGGGTTGCCTTTGAAAAGCTCTTTGGTAAAAGAATCGACCTGGTATACAACAACTCTCTTCGGCTGAATCATTTCTGCGGCTTAATATTAATAATGACAGGTTTAAAATAATAAAGATTGGATAGATAAGGAGGGTAATTATTTAATCAACCCAGCTTCCGAATTTTCCTTGCCGATAATCGTTATAAGCTTGGTCAATCTCTTCATCCGTATTCATTACAAACGGGCCGTAAGCGACTATCGGTTCGTTGAAAGGTTTTGCGTGACCGAACAGAATTATGCAATCTGTTTCCGTCTCGAACGAAACGGATTCTCCGTCGTTCTTGAATTCTAACAGGTGAAGCGCCTCCATTGAAGTGTTCTCAATTTTTATATTACCTCTTACAACGTAGAAAAAGACTGTATGATTTCGCGGCGCGGGCAAT
Source organism: Bacteroidota bacterium (assembly GCA_021814855.1). The sequence goes on from JAKAHQ010000026.1 coordinate 4,883, forward strand.
TCAATTTTTGCGTTTGAGCCAGCGTAAACCGAGCAAAGAAAAATGTCGGTCAATGTTTCAAAAGCCCCTCTAGTTCCGTCCCATATCCCGCTGATTAAATTTAAGTTTCCGCTTTCGCCGTTAATTTTTATTTCGGGAATCTGCTCCTTTTGCAGACCTGTGTACTTCGGATTTGTCATTTTCAATTTCGCGGGCAGGTTAATCCATAGTTGAAGAATTTCCATTTTGCCTCCGTGCTCTAAAAATTCTCTCGATGAATTTTCGCAATGAATTAATCCGCTGCCGGCAGTCATCCATTGCACTCCGCCGGCGGTAATAACGCTTTCGTGCCCGCTTGAATCTTTGTGCGCAATGTCCCCGTCGATTATAAATGTTACGGTTTCCATTCCCCTGTGCGGGTGGGGACCAAAGGGGAGGCCATTATTTTCGGGTGGATAATCTTGCGGGCCATGATGATTTAAAAATAAGAACGGGTCGAGGTGATTGAGCGAACGCGATGGCAAAGGCGAATACGTAATCAAATCGTCAATAGGATTATATTGCGCTTTGTGAATTCGCTTGATTGTTCTCATCACGATTAACCTTTCCTTTGTTTATATCCATTAACGAAGCGGTTACCGCGATTGTTCCAAACTGGAAGAATGTTTTTAATGTCCCATCATTTTACATATCGTATTCCAATTTCTTGTAGTCGAATATTTTGCCAGTTCCTTCTCAATAAAAATATTCGGAAAACCGTAACGCCCGTTTTTTATTTCACGGCTTACCACAAATAATTCTTTACCCTCGATTGCAATTATCTCGCACGCTTCCTTCTCGGAAATTATAGGAAGCTTCGGTTTGGATTTAATTTCGTCATGGGCAAAGCAGACGTATAATTTTGTTTTCTTATCTGCCGGAATATTTTTGAACGGGTCCAGCTCAATCATTTTATCAATTTCGTCCGATGTTCTTACCATAACTTTAATTTCGCTTCCGTATTCTTTTAACAATCCGGCCTCTATTTTTTTTCCGATTGCTTCAGAGTTTGTCATGGCGGAATCAAAAATTACATTACCGCTTTGGATAAAGGTTTTTACATTTTTAAATCCGAGCGATTCGAAACCGGCTTTGAGTTTATCCATCTTTATTACATTATTGCCGCCAACATTTATTCCGCGGAGAAAAGCAACGTACTTCATAAACGAATTTCCCTTCGACGATATTTTAATTGACCTGAGATTTTACTGAAGAGTAATTTCATAAAATACTAATTACAAAAATTTGGGAAATTAAAACAGGCGGCTCGCCAATTAATTCAGCTGTTTTGATTTGGAGAATTTAAAATTTTAATTTTATTCGAAGAAATTAATTTCAAAGCAGCAAACTTACTTCGTAGGATATAACATGGAGCGCATCAAATCTTTTTTGAAGACAACATTCTTTGGCGGATTTTTGGTTGTTCTGCCCGTGATAGTTCTTGTGTTCGTTTTAAACTGGCTATTCGATTTTTTAACCGAGAAAATTAGTCCGGTGACAAAACTTATCATTCAAACAGCGCGCATAAACGAGATGGTTGCCTCGGTAATTGCCGTGGTAGTTATATTGTTGATTTTTTTCATTGTCGGTTTAATCGTGCAAACCAGTTTCGGAAGATATGTGTTTGAATTTTTTGAGAAGCGGGTTTTAAAACGAGTGCCGCTTTACCGAATTATTAAAGAAACTGTCGTTCAACTTTTCGGCGGCGAAAAACTTCTTTTCCGGTATGTTGCGCTTGTTAAACCTTTTGGCAACGATACAATGGTAACGGCTTTTGTAACCGATGAGAGCACGGAAGGATATGTTACCGTTTTTATCCCCTCGGCGCCCGCACCTACGGGAGGTTATATTTACCACATCAAAAAAGAGAACGTGATAAAAACAGATTACCCGGTGGAACAGGCAATGAGAACCATTTTGAGTCTCGGTGCCGGTTCGAAAGAGTTGCTGCGGATGATTTAATTAAGTGTAACGGTTGTGATTGAACTAACGGGAAGTATCGCCAATTATGGCGGCTAATTTTTCTTCTGCTCGTTTTGAAGCGCGTCGAAATATTTTCTGATCAATTCCTCGTAATCTTTTTTGTAGCCCTCTTTCACCGCCTTCATCAACTCGTCTCTTAATTTATTCTTTCCTTCGTCGGTAGAAAGCATTAATTCGGGCGGAGAGGTTCTGTCGAAATCTTTTCCAGCGGTAGATTTTCTTTTTTCTTCGTAGTCGCGCTCGTTAATAGATTTTTGCGCGTCAAGCAGCTTTGATAAAATTCTTTGCTGCTGCTTCACAAGATCGTTGTTAAGTTTTTCGGTCTCAAGATTTGTAACCACCTCTCTCATCTCATCCAAAATTTTATCAAGGTTTGCCGCCAGCCGTTTGGATTGCCCCGATTCTTTGGCTTCTTCGTTTAATTGTTCAAGCGATTTGCGGATCATCTCCTGCTGCTGGGCCAGGCGCTGCATCTGAGCCATAGTTTCCTGCGACAGCTTACCCTGATTTAACATTTGCGTAAGCTGATTCAATCCCATCTGCTGCTGCCCAAGCTGCTGGAGCTGCTGCATAAGTCCCATCATGCCTCCGCCCTGGCCGCCGTTCATCAATTGGTTCATTCCTGCCTTAACCATATTGGCGGCTTCGTTTAACGATGCCATGGCGCCGCGCTGTTGCTGAGCCGCATACTGTCCGTTTTTATTGTGAAGGGCTGACATCGATTGCTGCATTTGCGACATTGACTTGCCGAGAGCTTTACCCATTTCTGGCGTTACGGCAAATGTTTTTTGAGAAAGAGCCGACATGTTCTTTAAAATTTTCCCAAGGTTGTTTTGAATTTCGTTCTGCTGCCGCTCCTTGTTTTGAAAGTCTTCAGAGTAAGGGCTCAACTGTTCGGAACTGTCTTTCAGGTTTTCCTGGTCCTTGGATAACGAAATTAAATCGTTCATTATTTTCATCATGTCGGCAAAGGTTTTCATCTGGTTCATTTGCTGCATAGCGGACTGCATATTTTTAAATTGTTTGCTCATGCTCTGCATGTTCTGAGAAAGCTGATCCTGATTCTGCATTGCCATTTGCTTCATCTGCTGTTGAAGCTTATTCTCAGCGTCCTTAGATAAATTTTGATTCTGCTGCTTATCGAATTCCTGTTGGAGCTTGTCCATCAGGTCTTTTGGCATATCGGAAAGCTCGCCCATTTTTTGACCCAGCTTTTCCATTTCGTCTTTCATCGTATTTAATTCATTCGTCACGTCTTTCTGCCGATTGGTAAGCTCGTTTCTTTTTTGCTGGTCCAACAAGCTTGATTGTTCCGTCTTATTCTTTAACTCTTCAATTTTTTTGGTAAGCTCTTCGATGCGTTTTTGCATCTCATCTATTTTTTGTTCAACCTGGATTCGTTTCAGCAGATTTAAAGTTCGCTCAAGACTTTTGCGCAGGTAATCTTCGTTCGTCTTCAAATCCTCCATCGACATTTGAACGTTGTCCCGCATCATCTTTTGAAGGGCGTCCTGCATCTTCTCGAAAGCTTTTTTCAATTCATCGCTTGTAAACTGATCCAAAAGTTTTTGAAGCTCGTCATACTTCTTCATCGTCTCTTCGGAAAGAAGATTGTTCTGCGCGAGGTCATTCTTCATTTCATTAAGCTTCTGGGAAATATCTGCAACCTTTTTGTTTATCTCCTTAAACTTGTCCTGAGCTTTCTGGATTCGTTCTTTCTCCTGCCATGAAATTTCTTGCGAGTTCTGGCGGAGATCGTCCGTGATCTGCTGCATTTCCTTGTTCAAGTTGGATGCGTCTTTAAGAGTTTCAGACAAATCCTTCATGGCGTCGTCCTGCTTGTTTTCGGCGGAGGCAAACAATTCATCCATTGATGGAACAGTAATTGTGTATTGCTGTGTCTTTGCGGATTTTGGTCCGCTTACGTTATCGTTGTCGAAGACTTCGAGGTAATAAGAAAGAACCTCGCCTTCCGCTAAAACTAGAGGGGTGAGATCCCAAACAAAATAAACTTCCTGCTCTTTCTGTTTGGGAGAAATGGTTATTGGAACAGGAGTAAATTCGTCGGATGTTTTCCGGTATTTGGAGGCGGCGAGTCTGTAATTAAGAGTCATCTTGGTGAAACCGTAATCATCGCTGATTTTTGAGACAAGAGAAATTTTATTATCCTTTCCAAGTTTTACATTGTCGTTGGGAGAAACCATTTCGATTGACGGGGCTGAGTCCGGAATAATTTTAATAGAGTAGCTAATCGGGTTGATATTCGAAAAACCTTGAATATCAGTAATGGACATTTGATAATTAGCTTCCTTCTTTACCGAAAAGCTACAGACTGCTCTCGTTCCAAGCGGTTCCATCTTTTGAAAAGTGCTGTCGCCAAAATTTATAATTGCTTTCGAAAGCTCGCGCGAAGATGTTAAAGATATTTTTACCGTCGAGCCGAGCAAAGCTGTAATGTTTCCGTTATCCTGAAGTAACTGTTCCGGCAGCTGGGAATATGAAGGAGAAATTACTTTTACTTCAAAGCTAGTTATAAAAGGCCGGTTGATTACCGAGATTTTATACGACTCACTCTTAATCCCTTCGGCAGAAGCATAATATTCAAAACTGCTTTTTACGGCAACAGCTTCAAAAGTAAACGCGCCTGTCGAATCGGCATGCAAAGTCTTCTCCGAAAAATCCGTCTGCTCTTCGGCCTTGGTTAAAAAAGAAATATCTTTTGGAGCGTTGCCGATGACTTTGATTCTTATCCGTACGTTATCGCCTTTTGTGATCTCCGCGTTTCCCGGCGTTATCTCGAAAATAAATTTTTGAGGCGGCGTAAAACTTTTCCCGTAATTGAAAATACGGAACGACGCATAGCTTAATCCCGGTACAGTAACGAAAAGCAAAATTGTAACTAAAATGGAAGCGAGGGCAATGCGAAGAAATTTTTTTGTCGACGTAAAATTTATTACAGAGGAGAAATTATAATTTTTTGTTTTCCCAAATACGCGCTGAAAAGCAGCTTCAATTAATTGTGAAGAATAATTATTCTGCGTGAGCGATACGAGCTGAAGAGCGTTCAATAATTCGTCTTTAATTTCAGGGAAAGCGTTGCCTACTTTCTCTGCGGCCGCGAAACTATCCGGTTTAGAAAATACTCCGTAAGATTTTAGAACCGGCAGCAGAATGAGCTTTATAAATGAAAGCGAGGAGACAATCAACAAAAGGTAAAACATGATTCCACGCACGAAGA
>JAKAHQ010000027.1 GCA_021814855.1 Bacteroidota bacterium
GTTGATCTTATATGCGAAATTGGATAGCACCCCGAGCAGCGCGCGCCGTTCAAATGCAATATTGATATTGAAGCGTTGTAATCATTCATTAAAAAAGTAGGTAAAGAAAATATTCCGCTGGTTATGTTGACGGTTACAAATAATTCCGGCGGCGGCCAGCCTGTTTCGATGCAGAATATCCGCGAAGTGAAATCGGTTTGTCGGAAATACGGCATACCGCTTTTCCTGGACGCGTGCCGTTTTGCCGAGAATGCTTACTTCATCAAACTGCGCGAGGAAGGATATAAAAATAAATCTGTTCTCGAAATCTGCCGGGAAATGTTTTCTTACGCGGACGGTTCCACAATGAGTGCCAAGAAAGATGCGCTTGTAAATATAGGCGGCTGGCTATCAATTAACGATGAACAGCTTGCAATGAACTGCAGGAATCTTTTAATCGTCACGGAAGGTTTTCCTACTTACGGCGGATTGGCGGGACGGGATCTTGAAGCAATCGCGCAGGGTCTCGAAGAGGTGGTTGACGAACATTATCTCCAATATAGAATTAGAAGCACGGAATACCTTGGTGAAAAAATGCTCAATGCCGGCGTGCCTATAATTGAACCGCCGGGAGGACATGCAATCTATATTGATGCAAAAAGATTTTTGCCGCATGTTCCGCCCGAAGAATATCCGGGTCAATCCATCGTCTGCGAGCTTTTTATTGAGGGCGGCGTACGCGCCGTAGAGATAGGAAGCGTAATGTTTGGTAAATATGATAAGAACGGTAAGCTGATTCCGGCAATGATGGAACTCGTTCGTCTTGCCATACCGCGAAGAGTTTATACTCAAAGTCATATTGATTATGTTGCCGAGGTCGTAATCGAAGCTTATAAAAATAGGGAACAGATGAAAGGTTACAGTATTACTTACGAAGCGCCGATGCTGCGACATTTTACGGCGAAGTTTAAACCTGTGAAATAATTTTTTATTAACTTTGATGCAGTTACCAAGGTGTTTCTTAAATAAAACAGCTAACGATGAATCTAACAAAACTATATTCTTATAAATCTTCCGGGCAAATCTGGAGGATACTCATTTCCGATCCGGAAAAATTAATTTTGGAAACAAGAGACCGCTCAACAAAAGAGGTCTCACTTCAGTGTTTCGAATTATTTACCGGCAAAAAAATATTCTCCGATTTCCAGCTTGAAGAAAAACACTGGGTTGGTATTGAAACCGTGTATGAAGATCTAATCCTGCTGCATAAATTTCCCAAACCCGATATGCCCGGCCATAAAGAAATTATTGCCGTCGATATACCAACTCAAAAAGTATTGTGGACAAATAACGAGTTATCCTTCCTGTTCGCATATAAGGATAAAGTTTACGGATACAAGCAGGGCTTCGACGAAAGATATTTTACCTCGCTCAATTATCTTACCGGCGAAGTTGTTGAAGATCTTGGAAACAATTCTGAAGCCGTTAATTCGCTAAGAAACCTTTCGGAAAATGAAAAAGATTGGAGCGTTTATACGTTTCCTAAAAATTTTTCCGCGGATGTAGATTTGACAATTACAAGAGCTATTCAATCTCAAACCGCAAATTTGGAAGTGACGGGTAACATTGAATACATACTCTATTATGATTTGCTTTTGTTCAACTACCACGTCAAAGAGTCATCTTCAAATACATACAATAAATTCACCGCTATCGATCTTATGAGCAACAAAGTAATACTGGACGAAATCATAAACACAAACGTAAGAGCTTTTTTCACCGACTCGTTTTTTACTTATAAAAATCTTCTTGTCCTCCTGCGAGAAAAAAACGAAGTGATTATTTATTCTATAAATTGAACTCGTTGCTAAACTTAGGAATATTGATTGTGGAAAATTTTCCGGTTTTAGGGTAGAAGAAAACATGTATAATTGATTCGATAAATGTGAGATGGAAATTTCACTAGAAGAAAAAAAGCTGCTTCTTGAAACGGCAAGAAATGCGATTATTTCGTTTTTCACGGGCGAACAATTAAAGGCGCCCGACTACATAGAATATCCAGTACTAAAAACACATGCCGGGGTGTTTGTAACATTAACTGAAAATAAAAAGCTGCGTGGATGCATCGGCTACATAATTTCGGACCGGCCGTTATTCGATACCGTCTGCGATGCTGCTATTCAAGCTTCGCAAGGTGATCCCCGTTTTGAACCTGTTGATCTTTCCGAAGTGAAAAATCTTTCGATAGAAATTTCAGTTCTTTCCGAACCGTTTCCTCTGAACAGTTACGATGAGATAGAAATCGGTAAACACGGTTTAATACTCGAAGAAAAAGGAAGGCGGGGACTTCTGCTGCCGCAGGTTCCTGTTGAACACCGCATGAACAAAGAACAATACCTGGATGCGATTTGCATGAAGACGGGATTCCGTTCCGATTATTGGCGCGACAAGCAATTAAAATTGAGCGGTTTTACGGCAACTGTATTTAGCGAAAATGATTTTTAGTCTGAAGTAGATGAGGTGTAAAGATGAAATCTGTTAGAGAACCGGCGGTAGCCGGAATGTTTTACCCGGCAAACGAAAGCAAGCTTAGAGAGGAAGTTGAATTTCTGCTAAACACTTATAAACCCGAAAGAACTTTTGATGATGTAGCCGGAATTGTATCCCCCCACGCCGGTTATATTTATTCCGGCAAAACTGCGGCGTATGCTTTTAACGCCGCGGCAAAAAAAAATTATGAAACGATAGTAATAATTTCTCCGAGTCACCGTGAATATTTTCCGGGATTTTCAATCTATAACGGCGATGCGTACCGCACGCCGTTGGGAGAAGCTATTATAGACAAAGAGATGCGCGATAAATTTACTGCCAAAAGTAAATTAATTTTTTCAGGCATTCACGGTCATAGAGGTGAACACGCTGTAGAAGTTCAAATTCCTTTTTTGCAATTGACGTATAAGGATTTCAAAATCCTTCCGATTGTGATGGGAGATCAAAATAGAAGATGTATAAGCGAACTTGCCGAAAAATTAGCCGATGTGATAAACGAGCATACTCTAATTATCGCCAGTTCCGATCTCTCTCATTTTCACAATAAGTTCGAAGCGGATATGTTGGATTCGGTAGTTGAGACAAGAATAAAAAATTTCGACCATGCCGGGCTGCAAGCAGATCTTGATGCAGGTAAATGCGAAGCCTGCGGAGGCGGGGCAATTGTAGCAATGCTGAAGGCTTCAGAACTAATTAAAAGGAAACAATCTGCTGTTCTATCGCGCTCGGATTCGGGAGATGTTTCCGGCGATAACTCCGAAGTTGTAGGTTACTTAAGTGCTGCCGTCTTTTCGTAATCGTGCTCTTCCTTCGTTAACCGGATGAGAATTTTTTCTGTCCCAAAGAAAATCACTTGAAGTAATCCTATAAAAAAAGTACCTTGTGGCTGCCTTCTGAGGATTCTGAAAATTGTTTAGCTTGCAGGAGTAAAAATGAAAAAAAATATACGGATTGCTGTTACCTTTTCGGCCATACTGGTATTGATTCAAATCTTCCCTGTTTCGATTCTTAACGCGCAGCAGGAATTTTCATGCAATATTAAAGGCCAGGCATTCAAAGGCCTGGTTAAAGACGCCGCGTTGGTTGTTATGAATAAAGAAAAAGTCATTCAGCTAAACGTTGTTGACGGCGAAAAAATTATGTACTTATACCTTAAGGCAGACAAGATAAAAGATTTACCGGCAACTCTAAAATATATAGATCACAACGGCGAGAACAGTTTATCTCCAGAATCCGAAATTATTTGGGTTCCGGACGGACCGGAAAATCCGCAGTGGAATGCCGTTGAAGGCAAAACGTTAATCACCGAGTTCAACCCCGAGAAAAAAACTATTTCAGGCACGTTTGAGTTTAAGGTAGAAAAATTCGAATATACGAGCGACGAAAATCAAAAACGACCGAGCATGGATATCACGGATGGAAAATTCACGAACATAACGTATAAAGATGCAATTGCGCAGGGCAAATAAAATTAAAGAAAAAGTTGGAAATTTTTAAGCCCCGCGAACTTGCGGGGCTTTTTTTATATACTTGATAACGAAAAACAAAGCGAGCGTGAGAATAAAATGAGAATATTAAAATTTGGCGGTTCATCGGTCGGTACACCAGAAAGAGTAAGCAACGTGATAGATATACTTGCCGGCTACCGCGATAAGAATATTCGTTTCGGCGTAGTCTTTTCGGCCTTCCAGGGAGTAACGGATAAACTAATTGCGCTAAGCCAAAAAACGGTTCAGCATGATGAATCTTATTTCGCCGAACTGGAACAGCTGAAGCAAACGCACTTTACCGCCGTCGATTATTTGATGAAAACGAAAAAAGATAAGGTTGATCTGGGCAAAGTGGTTATTAAAATAATTGTTGATCTGGAAGAAATTCTGCACGGAGTTTATTTGGTTAAGGAGTTAACGCCGCGCACTCTCGATTATGTAATGAGTTTCGGCGAGCGTTTATCCAACACAATTATTTCTCACGTGATGAACACCCGCGGCTTCGAGACTGAATTTTTGGATACGCGATTGCTTGTTAAGACCGACGACACATTCGGCTTTGCCAGGGTGGATTTTGAGGAGACTGAAAATAATATAAGAGAATATTTTGCCAAGCATAAGAAAACTCAAATCATAACCGGCTTCATCGGTTCGTCAACCCGCAATGAAACCACCACGCTCGGAAGAGGCGGCTCGGATTATACAGCGGCAATTTTCGGCGCCGCTCTTAACGCTGAAGAAATCGAAATCTGGACCGACGTCGACGGTATATTAACAGCCGATCCCCGGAAGGTGCGCGACGCCTTCTCTCTTGAATCTGTAACTTATGAAGAAGCGATGGAGCTTTCACATTTCGGGGCGAAGGTAATTCATCCGCCGACAATGAAACCCGCCTTGCGTCAGCGGATTAAAATTAGAATTAAGAATACATTCAACCCTGCGCACGAAGGAACATTGATAACAGATAAAGATGATTCGGGCACATTCAGCGTAAAGGGAATTTCTTCTATTGACGACATTTCCCTTCTGCAAATTACCGGAAGCGGTATGGTGGGTGTAGTCGGTATTTCATCTCGTCTTTTCGGAGCGCTTGCCAAAGCAAATATAAATATTATTCTTATTACACAAGCTTCTTCGGAACACAGCATTTGTCTTGCCGTTTTACCGGAACACGGACTGCTTGCCAAAAAAGTTATTGAAGAAGAATTTAAATGGGAAATACGCGACGGCATGATTGACGAAGTTAAAGTTGAACCGGACATGTCTATTATCGCAGTTGTAGGAGAAGGCATGAAGAGGACTCCGGCAATTTCCGGCAGAGTGTTTCAGTCGTTGGGTAAAAACGGAATTAATGTTGTCGCAATTGCCGAGGGCTCTTCCGAGTTGAACATATCGCTCGTAGTGCCCAAGCAATTTCTTAAAAAGGCATTGAACGTTCTTCATAATTCGCTGTTCACTTCAACCCGAAGAACTTTGAATTTGTTTTTTGTCGGAACAGGTTTGGTGGGGGGCGCTCTGCTCAAATTAATTTATGAACGCGGTTCTTTCATCGAGGATGAAATTCATACCCACCTAAAAGTTGCCGGGTTAATCAACATAGATAAGATGATGTTCGACGAGAAAGGAATCAATCTTAAAAACTGGCAGGAACAGTTAAACAAAGCCGGCACAAATTCCAATCTTGATTCTTTCATTACAAAGATGAAGGAACTTAGACTTCCCAATTCTGTGCTTGTTGATTGCACCGCGAGCGATAGTGTGGTTAATCATTATTTAAAAATATTAAGTGCGTCAATTTCCATTGTGACGCCGAACAAAATTGCAAATACACAGAGTTACGATAAATTTTTAGCGCTAAGAGATACTGCCGGCAAGTACAACGTTCAATTCCGCTACGGAACAAACGTAGGAGCCACCTTGCCGGTCATCGCAACGCTTAAAGATATGATAGCAAACGGCGACAAGATTTATAAAATCGAAGGAGTCTTCTCCGGGACTCTAAGCTACATTTTCAACTCGCTTAAAGAGAAAGACAGTTTCAGCGAGGTGGTTAAAATTGCCAAGGAGAAAGGATACACTGAACCCGATCCGCGTGACGATCTTAAAGGCACAGATATGGCGAGAAAATTATTGATCCTAATCCGTGAATCCGGCGTTCCGTTTGAAATGAAGGATATCGAAATTGAAAAATTAATTTCACCTGAGGCCGAAAAAGCAAAATCCCTCGATGAGTTTTATGAGAAATTAAAAAAGGATGATCAGAAACTGATCGACCGTAAAAGAAAAGCGGCGGGAAAAGGATGCGTGCTTTGTTACATAGCCCGTTATGAAAACGGGAAAGCAAAACTCGGAATAGAGGAAATAGACAAGACTCATCCGTTCTTCGGGTTGAACGGCAGCGAAAATATTGTTGCGTTCACAACCATGAACTACAAAGAGTGCCCGCTTACAATTAAAGGACTTGGCGCAGGTGCAGAATACACAGCGGGAGGAATTCTCTCCGACATTTTAAGAATTTCAAATTATTTAGGGTAGGAAAAATGAGCGACAGTAAAAAAATCAAGGTTGCAATTCTTGGCGCCACAGGCAGCGTGGGGCAAAGGTTTATAGAGTTGCTTTCGGATCATCCGTGGTTTGAGATAAACGAACTTGCGGCGTCGGATCGATCCGCCGGAAAGAAGTACTCGGAAGCGGTCAACTGGGCTATGCAAACGCCGCTTCGAAAAGATATCGGCGATAAAATAATTTTGAAATGTGAACCTAACCTTGAATCTAAAATCACTTTTTCCGCGCTCGACGCTTCCGTGGCGGGAGAGATTGAAGAAAATTTTGCAAGGGCGGGTTATGCGGTAATCTCAAACGCAAAAAATCATCGTATGGACGAACACGTTCCTTTAATGGTGCCGGAAGTTAACACTGACCATCTCGAAATGATCAAGCATCAAAAATTCGGTGAGGGCGTTATTGTTACAAATCCCAACTGTTCAACAATAGGATTGGTTCTTGCTCTCAAACCGATTCATGAAAAATTTGGAATCACGGCGCTTAATGTTGTTACGATGCAGGCAGTTTCCGGCGGCGGCTACCCCGGCGTTCCAAGCATGGATATTCTTGATAACGTAATTCCATTTATCGGCGGTGAAGAGGCCAAAATGGAAAGCGAACCGGCAAAAATTTTAGGAAAGCTTAACAAAGATTTTAAGGTCGACTTCGCAAAGATCAACATAAGCGCCCAATGCAACCGCGTAGCCGTTATAGACGGACATACCGAATGTGTCCAGCTTAATTTGCAAAAGAAAGTCTCGAATGAAGAATTGATAAATGCGTGGAATAAATTTTCCGCCGAGCCGCAGAAATTAAATCTTCCATACGCTCCGGAGAAGCCGACAGTTTATCTCGAAGGTGATAAATATCCGCAGCCGAAGATGCATCGCAATCTCGGCAACGGAATGTCCGCTTCTATAGGAAGATTGCGTGCGGACACTTTGTTCGACTATAAATTTGTAGTACTATCTCACAACACTATTAGAGGCGCTGCCGGAGGAACTATCCTGATTGCAGAATTGATGAAAGCTAAAGGTTACCTGGACAAATATTTATGAAATCTAAAAGCATTACAGTATCCGCGCCGGCTACCGTTTCAAACGTCGGTCCCGGTTTCGACATAATGGGATTTGCAATCAACACTGCCGTTGAAGAAATGACGGTTAGTTTAACCGACAAACCCGGAATCAGAATCAAAAAAATTTCCGGAGACAAAAACGGATTGCCGTTCGACATAAAAAAGAATACCGCAACTGTTGCATTAACTCACATGATTTCCAAGTTGGGAACAAACATCGGTGTTGAACTTGAGATCAAAAAGAAAATGATCTCTGGAAGCGGGCTCGGCTCAAGCGCCGCCAGCGCCGTAGCAGCCCCGTTTGCACTTAACGAATTGCTCGGCCGGCCGTTTACAAAAGACGGACTGCTTGAGTTTGCTCTTCTTGGAGAAGAAGTAGCTTCGGGATGTATTCACGCGGATAATGTTGGGCCGTGCCTTTACGGAGGATTTGTCTTAATCCGCGGTTACAATCCGCCGGATTTAGTTCACCTCTCTTCTCCTAAAAAATTGTTCTGCACTATTCTGCATCCGCAGTTTGAAATTAAAACTGCCGAGGCAAGGAAGTTGATTCGCAAGCAACTTCCGCTTAAAGATGTGATTACTCAAACCGGCAACGCTGCGGGTTTAATCGCGGCTTTATTAAAAAGCGATTATGAGCTCATCAAACGTTCTTTAAACGATCTGATTGCCGAGCCCGCACGAGCTACTTTAATTCCCGGTTTCTATGAAATCAAAGAAGCGGCATTGAACGCCGGTTCGATTGGCTGCAGCATCTCCGGTTCCGGTCCGGCAATATTTGCCTTCAGCACTTCTATGGACGACGCAGTAAAAATCGGCGACGCGATGAAAAAAGTTTCATCGAAGTACGTCAAGAAAAACGTTGTTCATGTTTCCCCTATAAATACCGTAGGACCAAGGGTGATGGGATAAATGAAATATTACAGCACAAGAAATAAAAATTATATTGTTGATTTCAGAACCGCGGTGATGGATGGTCTTTCCAAAGACGGCGGCTTGTTTATGCCGGCGGAAATTCCCGCGTTGCCGCAGTCGTTCATCGGCGAATTAGAAAAATTATCGTTTGAAGAAATCGGTTTCGAAATAGCCAAACGGTTTGTTGAGGGAGAAATTAATCTCGCAGATTTACACGTCATCATAAACGAAGCGATTAATTTTCCCGCGCCGCTTGTAAAACTATCCGAAGAACTATCTGCTTTGGAATTATTCCACGGACCTACGCTTGCATTTAAAGATTTCGGCGCAAGGTTTATGGCTAAGACCATGGGCCATTTTGTTAAAGGAAGCAGCAAGCAGCTTAATATACTTGTCGCTACATCCGGCGATACCGGCAGCGCAGTTGCGTACGGATTTTACAATGTTGAAGGAATAAATGTCTACTTGTTATACCCGAGCGGCAAGGTAAGCGAAATTCAGGAGAAGCAATTAACCACTCTCGATAAAAACATAACCGCGCTCGAAATCAACGGAACGTTCGACGACTGCCAGAGACTTGTTAAAGACGCGTTTGTGGATAAGGACCTAAACGAAAAATTAAATTTGAGTTCGGCAAATTCGATTAACATCGCCCGCTTGATACCTCAGTCGTTTTATTATGTTAATGCTTTCAGGCAGATAAAAGACAAATCTTTGCCTATAATAATTTCGGTCCCGTCGGGAAATCTTGGCAACATTACGGCGGCTCTATTCGCAAAGATGATGGGTATGCCTTTCGCAAAATTAATAGGCGCTACGAACCGAAATGATGTATTTACGGAATACATGAACACGGCAAAATTTAATCCGCGCAAATCCGTGTTGACTCTTTCCAATGCGATGGATGTGGGAAACCCGAGCAATCTCGAAAGGATAATTGAATTATACGATCGTGATATCGACTCAATTCGGAGGGATATTAATTCAACCAGTTACAACGACGAACAGACTAAGCTTGCAATCGCGGAAGTTTTTGAAAAGTACAATTATGTTATCGAGCCGCACGGCGCGGTAGGATATAACGCTTACATAAATTATGTGCGTCGAAATAATCTTAAAAATGTGAACGGAATTATTGTTGAAACCGCTCACCCGGCAAAATTTAAAGATGTTGTGGAAGAAATGATAGGTAAAGAAATTGAAATACCGGCGCGGCTTGCCGTTTGTCTGGATAAAGAAAAGAAAGCAATCAAGCTTGATAACCGATTTGACACATTGAAAAGTTTTCTAATGAATGGTTGAATTAAAAAAAAGGTTTATGAATAAAACAGAGAGAGCAAAATGAGTACAAAGACAAAAATATCTATACTGGGAGGAGGGAATATTGGTTCGGCCATTGCGCTTGGTTTGATCAATTCCGGGTTATATAAATCTCCCGAAATTATAATAACCCGCCGCAACCAGGAATTGCTTAAAACTTTTTTAGACAAGGGATTTCAAACCGCGCCCGGCAACGCACAAGCCGTAAAAGAAACCGAGATCGTAATCATTGCTGTTACCC
>JAKAHQ010000028.1 GCA_021814855.1 Bacteroidota bacterium
AGCCTTATATTTTCTACGGACCCGACGGAGTTAAGTGGGCTGCCGATCACGGAGCAAAAGTCATAAACTGCAGCTGGGGAGGATACAGTTATTCTTCGTATGAACAATCTATAATTGATTACGCAATTTCAAAAGGCGCCGTTGTAGTAGCTGCTCAGGGAAACGACGGTTCAACAGATTTGTTTTATCCGGCGGATTATAAAGGCGTTTTGTCCGTCGGTTGGCTGGATACGGGCGTGGGTGTAAAAACAGCCGACAGGGACGCAAATTACGGCGAAGGTGTTAAAGTTTTTGCGCCGGGTACATTTATAATTTCAACATGGCAAAGAGTTCCGGGTTTTTCAAGACAGTATTACTCTATCAGTGGTTCGTCCATGGCTACACCGCATGTGAGCGGTTTGGCCGGATTAGTGTGGTCTAAATTTCCTTACTTTACCCCGCTGCAGGTTGAAGAAAGAATTAGAGCGACCTCGGATTTTATCGATAGTTCAAATCCCGACTCGATGAAAAATCTTTTAGGCCACGGAATAATTAATGCGGCTCGCGCTGTGGACGGAAATGTTAAGGCTACGTCTGTCCGTGCAGACAGTATTACATTTTTCGATCGCGGCAACGGCAACGGAATTTTTGAGCCCGGCGAAGAAGTCGCCGTTAAAATGAATTTTACAAATTATCTTGCCGCGGTTAACAATGTTACGGTTACTTTAACTACAACGGATAGTTATGTTAATATCGAGAGCGGAACATTCGCTACCGGCTACATGGATACGCTTACGGTTATTTCAAACGCAGCTAATGAGTTCAAGTTTAAAATCGGTGATAACATCCCGCTCAATCACGCCATTCACTTTTTGTTGGTTTATTCCAACGGAACGGATTATACCGATTACCAGTGGGCCGATGTGAAAGTCAATCCGACATACGATACACACGATAATAATCTTGTTACGTTATCGGTAACGAGCAACGGAAACCTTGCATTCAATGATTACCCGAATAACCTTGAAGGCCAAGGATTTAAATACAAAGGAAGCGAGAATTTAATGTTCGAGGGTTCGTTTATGTATGGAACGAGCGCAACAAAAGTTATGAACGAGGCCAGGGTTCTTGACAATCAGCAGCAGGATTTTATTTACAGCGTTCCGATGAAAACCACAATTAACGGCACAGAGCAGGTTGGTCATAATGTTTTTTCCGACGCGGGCGCCGGCTCGAATGCTTTGGGTATAGAAACAACTCTTTCTACTTACAGTTTTTCTCAGGCGCCGGATAATAATTATATTATTCTAAAAAGTTCGCTTCATAATAAAACATCGCAGGATATTAACGGTTTGTACGCCGGTTATTTTATCGATTGGGATATTCCGGAAAGCGGTTACGATGAAGACACAACATATTTCGACAACGTAAATAAAATTGCAATTGCATATAACGCTAAAAACTCGACCATCCCGTATACCGGAACGGCGCTTATTTCCGCAGATAATAATTTTGGTTATTATGCTATTGATAACACGGCGACATCCGGCAGCGTCGTTCTTGGCGACCACGACGGATTTACCGATGCCGATAAATGGTACGCCTTGTCAAACGGAATTAAAAGTCCCTCTGCCGGCGTAAGCGATATTTCTCTTGTCGTATCCGGCGGGCCGTATAGCATACCCGCTTCCCAATCGATCAATGTTGCTTATGCAATTGCCGCGGGTTCAACTTTGCAGGAAGTTATAGATGCCATTGCCGAGAGCAGGATAAAATACCAAACCATAACCGATGTGGAAAACAATACGAATCAAAAGCCGTACACATTCGACCTCGATCAAAATTATCCTAACCCGTTTAATCCTTCTACGACAATACAATTTACGGTACCCGATGTAGGGACAAAACAATCGGTTCCGGTGCAGTTAAAGATTTTTGATATTCTTGGAAGAGAAGTTTCGACATTGGTTAACGAGGTAAAAGCCGCCGGTAATTACAAAGCAACATTTAACGCAACTCGGCTTCCGAGCGGCGTTTATTTTTATAAATTAACAGCCGGCGGTTTTTCTCAGACTAAGAAGATGATCCTGTTGAAGTAACTTTGCGGCTGGAATATTCTAAAATATAAATGGATTCAATTATGGATGAACTAGTTGAAAAAATAAGCTTATGTGTTGAACGCGGAAAAGTAAATAAGAATTCGCCTTACCCCAAAGACATGGCCGGCCAGGAGGGCTCGGATGAAATAACTCGTCAGGCTATTGAAGACGGAATTAGGCCGGATGAAATACTTCGCGCGTGCAATATTGGAATGCAGCGCATCGGTGAAAAGTTTGGCCGCAACGAAGTCTTTGTTCCCGAACTTTTAATGGCGGCTAAAGCAATGAATGCCGTTATGACCCATCTTAAACCTTTTTTCAAAGCCGGTACGGTAAAAGCCAGGGGCAAATTTTTAATTGGAACTGTTGCCGGTGATTTACACGATATCGGAAAAAATCTTGTATCGATGGTTGTGGAAGGAAACGGTTGGCAGGTAATTGATTTAGGAGTAGATGTTAAACCGACAAAGTTCATCGAGAAGATAAAAGAAAATCCGGAATGTATAGTTGGCTTGAGCGCGTTGCTTACGACTACGATGGTCAACATGTCCAAGACTGTTAAAGAAATTAAAGAACAATTTCCGGGTACAAAAGTTATTGTAGGCGGAGCTCCGTTAACACAGAAAGCTGCCGATGAAATGGGAGCCGACGGTTACGCTTCGGACCCGCAGGAAGCTGTCGCATTCCTTGATAAATTGGCTGCTGCGTAATTTTACGACTGTGAATGTTATGGTTTAGGATAGATAAAATAATTTTTGAGGAACGAATGAAATCTCTTTTACAATCTTTGAAGCATGGCAAGGTGCTCGTCTCCGACGGCGCATGGGGAACATTGCTGCATCAACGTGGATTACAGCCGGGCGAATGTCCGGAGCTTTGGAATATTACTCACCGCGACGACGTTCTCTCGATTGCAAAAAGTTATATTGAAGCCGGCGCCGATATAGTTCTTACTAACAGTTTCGGCGGCCATCCTATTAAGCTCGATCATTACGGACTTCAGGGAAGAGCCTCCGAATTAAATGAAGCAGCGGCGGAAATTTCAAGGCAAGCCGCCGGGCAAAACCATTTTGTTCTCGGCTCGATTGGCCCGACCGGAGTTATGTTAATGATGGAAACAGTTTCGGAGAAAAAATTATTTGAAGGATTTGCAGTTCAAGCAAAAGCTCTTAAAAAAGGCGGGGTAGACGCAATATGCGTTGAAACTATGTCCGATCTTGATGAAGCCCGCATTGCTGTCCGTGCTGCCAAAGAATCAACAGGCCTTGAAGTGATTTGCACTTTCACGTTTGAAAGAACGACGACAGACGACTATCGTACAATGATGGGAGTTTCTCCGGAAGAAATGGTTTATGCGGTTAAAAATGCCGGGGCGGATATTATCGGAACAAACTGCGGCAACGGGTTCGATCAAATGATTGAGATTGTTGCGCGAATAAGATCGGTAGATCATTCGACCCCGATTCTTGTTCATGCAAACGCAGGCAAACCAGTGTTTGAAAACGGCGAGACAATTTTTCCGGAAACGCCGGAAATGATGGCTTCGAAGGTTAAGGATCTGATAGACAGCGGCGCCAACATTATAGGCGGCTGCTGCGGAACCACGCCGGCTCACATTAGAAAATTGGCAAAGGAAATCAAAAAACATTAATGAACCTTAAGCCACCTGCGCAGATCGAAATAGAAAAAAATGTTTTCGAAGTCTCGATAAATTTTTCCCATTTAAATATCGAGCGGCAGGAAATTGAGCTTTCGCTCGGATACTTGGAAAATAAAATTCCAAAGCATTTTTCGGACTTAATAGATGAAATCATTTTAAAGCTTCCGCATCTCTGCGATATAAAAGCGGGTTACCGTATTACCCGTGTTACAAAGCCGGAAGACCGTTACGACGGACTTGTTATAGAAAATAAATTCTTTGCGCTAGATAAAATTGTTACGGGGCAAATTAAAAAAGCGGAAGAGGCCGCATTGTTTGTTTGCACAATCGGAACGGGAATGGAAAATCTCTCGAAAAAATTTTTAGCCGAAGGCGATCCGGCAATGGGCTATCTTGTCGACGCGGTTGCTTCTTCCGCGGTTGAAAGCGCAACCAATGCTCTTCACGATTTCATCGGTTATGAAATGGAGAAACACGGGTTGAAAATTACTAATCGTTATAGTCCCGGTTATTGCAATTGGTCCGTTTCGGAACAGCACCTGCTTTTCTCTCTTCTGCCCCCAAAATTTTGCGGTGTTACGTTGAATGAATCGGCGTTGATGAACCCGATAAAATCCGTGAGCGGAATTATAGGCATCGGCGCGGCAGTTAAGAGAAAAGAATATATTTGCGATAGATGCGGCGTAAAAGATTGCACTTATAGAGCCAAGAGAGACGCGCGAAAAAAAGTGAAGACAAATTGAACCGCCTTAGTATCAGCAATTTTTTGGAACGGAAAAATATTATATAGAAGGAAATTATTATGACAGACAAGCAATGGGAAGTTCTTTTGAAAACTATTAAGGGAGAAACCGATTTTCCGCTGCCGGTAGGATTTATAATTGATTGCCCGTGGTTGCCGAACTGGTACGGCACAAACATACTCGATTACTTTTCAAATGATGAATTGTGGCTGAAGGCGAATCTTAAAGCGCTAAATGATTTTCCCGAAGTAATGTTTCTTCCGGGCTTCTGGTCGGAGTTCGGAATGTGTACGGAACCTTCCGCCTTCGGCGCAAGGTGTACATTTCCCGCAAATGAATTCCCTCATGCTCACCGCGTAATTTTCTCTGCGGAAGAAATTGAATCGCTGCCGGAACCGAATCCCCAGACCGACGGTCTGCTGCCGTTTATGTTGAACCGATTAAAAATTGCTCGGCCGAAAATAGAAGACGCCGGCCACAAGATTAAATTTGCCGTGGCGCGCGGACCGTTAAACATTGCAAGCTATCTAATGGGTTCAACAGAATTTTTAACTACGATGATGATGGATCCGGATAAAGCTCATATGCTTATAAAAAAAATCACAAGCTTTCTTAAAGAGTGGCTTGGTTTGCAAATGCAGACATTTCCAACTATTGACGGGATTCTTTTGCTTGATGATATAATCGGCTTTATGGGTGAAGAAGAATTCCGCGAATTCGGTCTTCCGTATTTCAAAGAGCTATACAGCGAAAATGTTTCGGTTAAATTTTTGCACAACGACGCGCCGTGCAGGGTATCGGCTCCGTTCCTACCGGAAATCGGCGTTAATCTTTTCAATATGGGATTTGACATTACGCTGAATGAATTAAAGCAATTGACCAAAAACAAAGTAACTATGCTCGGCAATATTCCTCCGCGCGATGTGCTTGCAAGCGGCAGCCCGGAAGACGTGAAAAGAGAAACGTTGAATTTGCTCAATTCGCTGGAAGACAAATCACGGGTAATTATGTCTTGTGGAGGCGGTATGCCGCCGGCAGTGAGTTCGGAAAACCTTAATACATTTTTTGAAACCGTTAAGAACTTTAGGTAAGAAATTTTTCTACCAGGAAAAGTTGTTCTACAAATTGTAGAACGACTTTACCCACGTAAAAGTTTTTTTGATGCCGGAATCAAAATCGGTTGATGGAAGAAAGCCATAAGTGTTTTTAAACTTTGTCCCGTCGAGAAAAAGCTCTTCCCGCTTTAAGTAAAGCATCTCACGCAGCTCGTTAATTACGGGACTGATTTTTCCAAGCGCATAAAAAACAAAATTGCTGTTCACAATCTGCGTCTTCGAATTTCTTCCGCCGTATTTGGAAATCAACGAGAGATAAGCCGTATTAGTAATTGTTCCGCAAGAAGGAACATTAAATTCCTGGTTGACTCCTTTATCGGAGATCCCTGCTTCGACAAGACATTTGCCAGCGTCTTCAATAAAAATATACTCCTTGGGAATTTTTTTATCGCCGACCCACATCATTTTTCTGCCGGCAAGAGCGTTTATATAAATCAATTCGGAAAATCCGTTCACAACAAACGGGCCGTAAAAATCCGGGAAGCGGACTATTGTGAACTTCACATTCTTCTCTCCGGAATATTTTTTTATTAGATTCTCCATCTCGGCGCGTATTTTTCCTTTGCGGGTATGAGGTTGGTGCGGGTGATTTTCATCTACCGGATTGTATTGTGCGTGACCGTAAAGATAAACGTTGCCTGGGAAAACAAAACGGAGATTTTTTTCGGCGGCAACTTCAAGCGAAACTTTTAAAAATGGAACTGCCTTTTGATGCCATTCCGAGTAGGGAATGTTAAGGCCGTAAAACAGGTAATCGGCGTCGGAAGCGGCGTTGAATACGGTGCCGTAATCGGAAGCGTCGCCCTCAACAATCTCAATGTTTTCAAATTCCAGAAAATATTTTTTCGCTTTCTCTTCGCTGCGTACAAACGTCTTTACTAAAAAACCACGATTGTAAAGTTCTTTAACCGCGGCTCGGCCAATTCCGCCCGTTGCGCCTACAACCAAAACTTTTTTACCGTTCACTTCTTTCCTTTGCCGGATTTATTCTCAATTCTGCCTTTGAATATAAGTTTAATATTTACTATCTCCGGCCGGCTGCCTGTTCTAATAGGCGGGCCCCACCCGCCGACGCCGCACGATACATAATAATGTGTCTTGCCGATGATCATGTGTCCCCAGCCGAGTTCATAAATTTTCGAGATGAGGTAATTCAAGGGCCAAAGCTGCCCGTTATGTGTATGCCCGGAAAGTTGAAGATCGATCCCGTTTTCTTTCGCGTCTTGCAATCCAAACGGCTGATGATCCATCAATATCAGCGGCAAAGATTTATTCACGCCTTCCAGTAAATCTTTCAGATTCTTTCTTTGCTTATGCGCAAACTGTTTTTCCGATCGGTCTTCTCTTCCTATAATATAAAACGCGCTGTCGATTTCGGCAACGCTGTCTCTAAGCATTTTTATACCATGTTCGCTTAAATAATTGCAGGCTGCTTCCACGCCGCCAATGTATTCATGGTTGCCGGTAATAGCGTAAGTACCGAATCTCGATTTTAATTTTAGAAGCGCATCTCCCATGTTATCATTTAGAACAGGGGTTATATCTTCGTCGATTATATCGCCGGCAAGCAGAATTATATCCGGATGCAGCGCGTTGATTTTATCCGTCACTTTTTCCATAAACGATTTGCCGAGAATTGTTCCAAGGTGAATATCGGAAGCCATGGCGATGTTAAGCGATTTTAAGTTACCGGCTTTTTTATCGATGTATATTTTATAGTTCTGAACAACGATGTTGCGTGCGTTTATAAAGCCGCCTGCTACGGTGATAAAAACAAGAACTACAACTGATAGCGCAACGGTTCTTTTCACCTTTAGAGGATCTTTAATCATGAAAGGCGGAAAGAAAGGGAGAAAATGATTAACAAGTCTAAAAAGATCAATCACTATAATGGAAAGGAAAAAGTAAAACATAAAAGCTATCCAGAAAGAACCAATCCAGATTAATATTGTCGAGATGAACGAAGGAAACGCTCTTTCTAAAAATCTTCCGGCGATGTAGGAAAGTACAAAAAAAACAATTACAACAAGAAAAATTGTTTTGTACTGCGCGGGTATAACGTCGAGGCCCCGTTTAATGATGTAAAAATTAATCAGTCCGTAAACAAGAAATACTATTCCAAAGAATACCAGCATTTGAGACCACTTCATAGTTATTCAGAAAACCCTTTTAAAATTATAGATAAAACACATGTTTGGCTAATAAAGTTTAAGAAGTTTAGAAGCGGAACAAAGACGCGGGGCTTGTACAATTGAATTTCAGTGGCGTTCATGAGTGGATTTTTTTCGAAGCTTTGTCGTAAAGCGATAAATATTTCTCTGCTGATTTCCTCCAGGAAAAATCTTTGTTCATTCCATTCAGCTGAATTTTTCTCCAGGTCGGTTTGTTATGATAATCGTTGATGGCGCGTTTAACGGAGTGGATAAGAGCGTGGGAGGTGTAGTCGTAAAACGAAAAACCATTCCCGGTTTCCATTCCCTGCGCAAGATATTCGTTCCAATCCTGAACCGTATCTGCAAGTCCGCCGGTTTTACGAACAACGGGCACCGTTCCGTATTTAAGAGAATAAATTTGATTGAGGCCGCACGGTTCAAATTTAGAGGGCATAAGAAAGATGTCGGCTGCCGCTTCGATCAAGTGCGCGAGCTCGTTGTTGTAACCGCAGTAGAAATAAACTTTTCGAGGAAATTTTGCTTTAACAGATTTCCACATCTCCTCGTATCTTTCTTCACCGCTTCCTAAGATTATCCATTGCGCGTCGAGGGCCATTAGCTCGTTCATTGCATAAGCAATAATGTCAAACCCTTTCTGGTCGGCAAGACGGGAAACAATGCCGATCAACGGAAGATTTTCGTCAATAGAAAATCCGAGATGATCGACGAGAAATTTTTTGTTTTCAAGCTTGCCGGATAAATCGCTCGAGGAATAATGAAAAGGAAGAAAAACATCTTTTGCGGGATCCCACAGGTCGTAATCAATGCCGTTGAGAATTCCGTAGAAGTCGTTTTTTCTTTTCGCGAGATACGCATCCATTCCTTCGCCGTATTCGGGAGTTAGGAGTTCGCGCGCGTAATTTTCGCTTACGGTATTCAGGATATCGGCGGTATAAATAGCCGTCTTCATAAAATTAACGCCGCCTGCGTATTCGCCCAATCCGCCGTGGAAATAATGTCTCGGGTTTATTTCGGCCTTGGTAAAAGTATTTTTCGAAAATTGTCCCTGGTAAGCAATGTTATGAATAGTAAAAACCGTAGCCGTATTATCAAACATCCTGTCCCAGCCGTAATTTTCTCTTAACAAAATTGGCATTAAGGCAGTCTGCCAGTCGTTGCAGTGAATAATATCCGGCGCCCATTTGATTCGCTGAAGTATTTCGATAACTCCTTTGGAGAAAAGTATAAAGCGCTCGTCCTCATCATTATCATTTGTATAAATTTTTAACCTGTGGAAATAATGAGGGCAATCGACAAAATAAACTTCCACATTCGAACGGTGAAGAATTGCTTTATGTACATGAACAGATTGTACATGTCCGGCAACCCTGATTGGAATTTCACCTATATCCCACATGTAATGAAGGCCGTGTTCCATCTCGCCGACACTTTTGTACTTAGGCAGAAAAATTTTTACCTCGTGGCCAAGCTTGCTGATTTCAGCCGGCAGCGAACCGGCAACATCCGCCAATCCGCCTGTCTTCGCATACGGAAAAACTTCGCTGGCCGCAAAAGCTATTTTCATATTTAGCAATCCTGCATTAATTAAGTAAAGTCGGCCTAAACTCTGGTTGCAAAGATAATTAAACTAATTGGGAGTATGAAGAAGTAGAGTTCCTTAAGAAAAATTTCTTGCGGACAACGCAAAAAATGATACCGCCAAATTAAACACACTCTACTTCAAATGTTTTGCTGTCTCCGGAAAGCCGCCATTCCTTATTGGTTAAAGCATCCAGAAAGTGTTTATCGTGACTTACAAGCAGAAGCGCACAGGATACATTTTTCAAAGCATCTTCCAAACACTCAATCGAAACCAGGTCTATATGATTTGTCGGCTCATCCATTATAATTATATGCGGATTTTTGGCGATGCCGAGACCGAGCAATAATTTTCGTGTTTCACCAGGACTGGGAATTTCGGTTGACAGAAGGCGTTTGGCGTCGGAGCCAAGGCGGCTGACAATAATCATCAACTTTCCAAGCTGGTCGTTCTGAAGTTTTTTAATATCTGCGTTCAATTGCTTTGTTTCATCAACGGAAATTTCCTGCGGGATGTAGGTTATGTTCTCCGGTTCAGCATTGAGGAATTGCATAATATATTTTATTAAAGTGCTTTTGCCGGAACCGTTTTCACCGGTGACGGCAATTTTATCTATGCTGCCAATAAATAAATTTTGATGTAGAAGAATTTCTCGTGAAGATAAAC
>JAKAHQ010000029.1 GCA_021814855.1 Bacteroidota bacterium
AGACCGAAAATAATCGCCCGTTAATTTTTGTGAGTCGATGTTATCGTCAACAATTAGGAGAACACCTTTAAAATTTTCTTCTTTATTTGACTCGATACTTAAGAAGCGATGCGGAATGTTTTCGATTTTTTGCATGATGGAATTAGTAAGGATAAAAGAAAACTCGGAGCCCCTGCCTAACTCGCTTTTTAGTCGGAGAGCGGTTCCCAACAGCTCGGCATATTTTTTACAGATGGCGAGTCCCAAACCCGCACCGCTGTATTTCCTGGAAGAGCCAGAATCAACCTGTCTAAACTCTTCGAAAACTATTTTTTTATCTTCCTCGGAGATGCCGATACCGGTATCTACAACGGCAAATTGTAAATCAGTTTCGTTAAGCTGTTTAACTACAAGTTTTACTTCCCCGTCGTCCGTAAATTTTACGGCGTTCACAAGAAGATTCATTAAAATCTGTTCCAGCTTACCGCGGTCGGAATCGAGCAGCAGGTTAACGTTTTGTTTCATCTCGATAATAAATTTGAGATCTTTTTCCGCTGCCAGCTGCGAAATGTTCACGTTTACATCATCGAGCAAATCGCCGAGCAAAAATTTCTCTTTCTTTATTTCGATTTTACCCGTTTCAAATTTGGAGAACTCGAGAATATTGTTAATAAGCGTAAGAAGTTTTTTACCGTTACGATGAACTATAGCAAGTCTTTCTTTTGCGCGTTTGGAATTCTCTGACTCTTTCAAAAGCAATTCGGTTAATCCCAAAATTGAAATTAGGGGAGTCCGAAGTTCATGCGACATGCTTGCAAGAAATTCGGATTTCACCTGCGTCAACTCCACCGCCTTAGAGCGCTGTTTTTCCAGTTCTTCGGCTTTCTCTTGCAACTGTCTATGCAATTCTCTTAACTCTAAATTCTGCTCGATAGTTTGTTTGTTTTGTTTTTGATACTCTTCGTTTAACTTTTCAAGCTCATAAACTAGATTTTCCAACTGCTCAAACGAGTTTGCATTTACAAGACCAATTGCAAGCTGTTCGTGAATATTATCGATGTATGAAGAAATTTCTGATTTCGGAGTGGCTTCCGATGCGAGTTCAAGAACCGCAATTGTTTCTTTATTATACATGATCGGGTAAATCATTAAGTATTCGATCTTAATTGTAGCAATGCCGGTTTTTATCTCGGGATGATTTTCGTGAAAATGAAATTCTATCTTTTCTTTTTTCTCAATCGCGTTTGTATACAAGTCGGGGTCCTTTGTCGGTTTAACTAAATCCCTGTTGATTCCATAAGAGGATATCAACCGGATCTTTTTATTGCTGACTGTATACAATGCGCCAAAGGTTAGTCCGGTAGTCTTTATAATTTTGGAAAGAGCAGCATCTGCAATTTCGGTTAGCGTAGGATTTTGGTTGATGAGGGTTATAAATTCGGAATATTCCTGTTCTGCCCTTTTATTCCGGACAAGCTCATCGAGCATATTATTAAATGTTTCTCCAAAATGGCCGATCTCATCTTTTGTAATAATTGGAACGCGATGCATCAGGTTGCCCTTACCGGTTATTTCGGCTCCCTGGCTTAGCAAAACAATTTGCCTTCTAAGTTTTGCCGTGAATAGGAAAACAGCAATAAACGTTAACGCGCTTCCGGCAAGCACAATTAATATCATTACAATTCTTGTAGTCTCTCTAAACTCAACTCCCTCTTTGAAAGCCTGGAAGACTATAAAATCAATTTTAGCGCCCGGCGTTAACAAAAATCTTGGCGTGAATAAAGAAGCTATAAAATCCGCATGATCGAGCTCAGCGATGTAAAGATCGTAATTGTTTTTATAACGAAGATCGTGAACCGCTTTCATCACATTTAAAAGCAGCGACTGGTTTTTTTCCTGGTTGGAAACTTCTACTGGAGAGTCGTTAATTACCAGCGCAACTTCCGAACGGATTTTTTCCGCCATCTTGGTAAGCACTTCGGCGGATAAAAGTCTGCCGTAGTAAACCGACTTTCCGCTGGACAGTTGCGAGTATCTTAATATAACGTTCGGATTGTCGTTAAAGAACTGCCGGAAAGAACTCGATCTGATGTTAAGATAGGATTTGGTCCTAACCTTAAACTCACGATTGTTTATTAAGGAATCGTTTACAAGCGTAAAAAGAAAATCTATCGATGTGGAATCGAGATCGATTGAAGGAAAGTTATTCAGTTTAGGAACGAGTGAACGAAAATCATCGTCGGTTTCCTGCAATTCGTTTGCAAGTGTAATTACCAGATCATTTGTTGAATTCAAGACCGTCTTAGTCTGCTGCTGTGTTAAGACCTTGCCGGCGAGAGAATAAAAAATAAAGGTTGACGCAACCGAAACGCAAAGTACAATAACGAATGATATTAGTATAAATCGAATGTTAAGTTTCATTCAGAAGGACCTCCCGCCACGCTCAATTGTTTTGATGTGGAAGGAATAACTTTCCCGAAGATTTATAAACGCGATACAGATTACAAAATTTCGTTACTTAAAATTCAACCGGCTGAAATTGAATTCCCGCAGGATTTATTTCGGATTATCGCCGTCTTTGTTTTTAATCTGTTCCTTAAGTTTATCAAGAGCGTCTAAATTTTCCTGCCTAACGTCGTGAAGCATCGTCTCGCTTCTTTTCTGTTCCATACGCTCTTTAAGAGTAGGAAGCAGCTGCGCCTTTATTAACATTATAATTTCTTTTCTAACTGTTTCCTTCGAGTCGTAGCCTGCAAGGTACCTAATGCCAAGAACCCACCACGGCAAATCTTTCAGAAATGGAATACCTCTTCTAACCGTGATATCCTGATTCTCGAATAATCCGCCTATCGCGGTCTCTTCTCCGTTTAACAAAATGACCTGAGTATTCACGGTATTCTTGCTTACATCCGTGCTTAACGCGTCTCTCGAAACAACGCTGCTTCGTTCGACTTTAAGATCGAGCAGGATATAATTTATATTATCTTCGTTGTAGATGTGCGGTGTTACCTGGATTATTGTGCCCGTCGGATAAAATTTGTCTATTAAGTTACCGGCAAAGTCTCTTTCCTTAATAGAAAAATCGTCTCCCACTTGTGTCTTTCCTTCCACGCCGTTTCTAACAGTGATTATCGGCCTAGCGATAATTTGACCGAGACTGTTGGTTTCAAAAAATCTTAACAGACCGCCAATGTTGCCGGACCATGGGCCTAAATTAAAGCTGGATGTATCGTTCAGCTCAAAAGTGGGCGGATTGGCCTGCGTGGTTGTAGAAGTGGATGAAGATTGCTGTTGCTGTTGCTGAAGAGTAATAACTTTGCCGCCGATGTTAATTCCCGACTGCGAAAAGAGTGCTTCCCAGTTTATTCCTCTTTCGCGCATATCATCGATGTTGGCTTCAAACAGCACCGCGGAAATTTTAACCTCTCTTTCGTTAACGGAGGCATAGACTTTTTGATCAAGCTGTTCCTTAGCATCGTCTTTTTTCTTAACTATTATAGTTGTTGCAGTTTCCTGCAAGGTAAGATTATTATACTGAACAATGATGAAGAGAGCTTTTTTATACTGCATCTTGTCAATTTCAATTCCGATTGGCTCTTTGATGCTTACCGAGGAAACAATTTTTTTGCCGGTAATTTTTTCGCTTACTTTGCTTAGAACCTCAATCGCCTGATCGAAAGAAATATTTTGCGATAACGAAACAATCTCCTCGGGGTTAACATACCCTTTTAATTTTTCCTGCAAATCGATTTGCGCGTTCGCTGCTTGGAAAGACAAAATCAACAGTACGAGGCTTATTAACTTTTTCATTTTATTTACTCGGCTTTTTTTCTTTTTCAAGTTCAAGTGTTACATTTTCAATAATGCCGCCCTTATTCAAAACAAAATTAACTTCGTTTTTCTGGTAATTAATATTTGTTAAGTAACCAAGATAAACCTGGTCCCCTTCCCACAGCAAATAAGTATTCCCGCTGGCGTCGGATAGAAAAGCTCCGTCCGGAATCAAAGCTAAAAGATGCGCCGACTGAACATCCAGCAGTTGATCTTTGTTAGGCGGAATTTCATTTCTAATTAACGGGTAGAAGAAATCGTAAGCCGGATTAGGCGTAAGCGAATTCTCCTTTATATTTTTTATTGAAAAGCGGTCGCCGTCGGAAAAATAAACTTCGGTTTTAAATTTATAAGTTACCAGGTAGTGCGGCGTACCGTCTTTATCAACTTTAACATTGTTATTCAATTCAACTTCGGAGATTTTTTTCAACTGCTTGCTTTCTTCTATTGCGTAGATAAGCCGGTTAAAATCTTCGAACTCTGCCACACCGCTAACGGTGAAAGTATAAATGTTGAAATTGTTTGTCTTCTTGCTGTCTTCAAATTCCAGGTTGACAAATGAATTGTTGGAAAAGTTATACGAGACCTGGTTTATAAAATCGAAGAAGCTTGCCTGCGAAAGTTTATAAGGAATATTATACTTTCGATTGGCAAGAACCGAATCGAGCTCTGCAACCCGTTTACGCATAAAAGCAAGCTGCTGCTTAAGCGCATCCGTATCCAGCTGGTAAAGCTTAAGATCCTTAATTCTTTTTTCCTTCTGTCTTATCTTCGATTTTTGAATTACAAAATTGTACACGCCCGCGCTGAGCAATATGCCAAGGAATATGACAAGCACTATGATTGTATTCTTTACTTTACTGTTCATCTTGCGCTCAGCGTGTCTTGGGTTAGTTTGAGGTTAAGAGAAAAAGAGAATGCGCTTTTATCTCTTAACGGTTCGTAAGTAATTTTCTTCAGCAAAGAATTTTTATTCAGCCCGGCAAATTCCGTTAGAACGCTTCTTGATAAGGAGTAGCCGGTTAATCTTATCTCGTCTTTGGCAACGGTTTCAACTTTCGTAATCCAGAAATTTCTTCTGCGCTCGGCAAAGTCGGATATTTTAGTTAGAGTTTTATCCCACACACCGGCTCCAACGGCGGCTGTATCTAAAATACTTTGAGTGGCGTCGAAACTATTAATGCGCTGTTCGAGCGGCGTTATTTCCTGAACAAGAGCCTGGTTTTGACTTTGCCGCTGCGATAATCTTTCTATTTCAATATTCAGTTCGTTGATGTGCCGGAAGTTTGATAAAATTTGGAATGTAAAGAAAAACGTTGCGCCGAATAAAATAGGAAGAAGCGCATATGTGTGCCAGCCGAAATCGAAGAACTTTTGATTCTCCTGAACGTACCTCGGCAGAAAATTTACGCCGACATAAGATTTATCAAGTTCGTCAAAGTATTCCACAGCTACAGAAACAGGTACTGCGTAGAGCGCCAGATTTTTTCGCTCTTCCTCGTTCAGGTTGGTTATATCAAAATTCTCAAACTTCAATTCGGAAACATTCGCTTCCGGGAACGTTCCGTAAAAAGACAGAATTAAATTCTCGGATCTGTCTTCGCCGCAGATAATTACGTTGTCCAGTTTAGGAATGCCGCCGTTTTCCATCTCCAAAAGTATTTTGGAAAAGTAAACGTCGTAAGTATGTAAATTCTTCGTACCGATATCGAGCGTTGAACCAACATGTTTTAGTTTCTGACCATCGAGAAAAAGAAGCTTGCTGTATTCTTTTCCGATATAAACGATTAACGAATAATCTTCATGGAAAAATTTTATAGACTTTGAAACGTAATGAGCCAGCGAAAGTTCGGCAGTTTTAATTGTAGGAATTTTTAGATAACGCTTGCGGTTAAAATTTGCAAGCTGATTAATCAAACCAACGCATGGAATATCACCCTCTATAAAAACGCCGAGCATTGTATTATCGTTGAGCTCGGTTAGATCTATCGAGTCTTCGTTAACGGAAATTCCTTTGCTTGTCTGCAGGTCTTTAATAACGGTTTGAACAAGTTTCTTTTTGTTTGTATCGCGCGGGCCTTCGTAAACGTGGTAATTAACAATCGGCTCGGTTACAATTGGAATGTAGTCCATCTGTGAAATTTTAAGATCGTGCAAAACGGAGTGAAGCGTTGCTACATCGGATGTATCGGTTTGCGATGTCAAATCCGAACCGGTAGTATCCAGGTTATCAAATGAAATTTCATCCGGCGGAAGTCCCCCTGCATTTAATTCTTCTACTATCTCGGATTTGGAAGTAGGAGTATGAGTGCGGGAAACGGTAAGTGAAGCCACCCGCAGAATTTTAACATTCTCTTTTTCCCGGGCCATTACCGCTAATTTAACGTCCGTTCCTTCGCAATATATGCAGGTAATCGGCTTCAAATTATGTTGCCTTCATTAATTGAAGTATTCTTGTTTTATTGTTGGAATAGGCAACCGCATTTTCTTTTGAGATCTTTTTTTCAAGGTATAACCGAAGCAGGTCCTGTTCCATTGTAACCATTCCCTGGGGGCCGCCTTGATTTATCATTAAATAAATCTCGCTTGTGTTGTTATTCTTAATTGCCGCCTTTACGCTCGGCGTTACAATAAGCACTTCCTTTGCCATTACACGCTTTCCGTCCAAACTCGGAATAAGTTTTTGTGAGACAACAGAAATTAATACATCGGCAAGTCTGTTCCTAACTCTTTCTTGTTCGTGGGGGTTCATTTCAGCAATTATACGATCGATCGATTCAACTGCGGACGAAGTATGCAAAGTTGAAAATACTTTGTGACCCGTATCCGTAACTTCGAGCGCCGCCATTATTGTTTCCGGGTCCCTCATTTCTCCGATTACAATTATATCCGGGTCCTGACGCAACGACTGGATTACGCCTTCTTTAAACGACAATACATCGCGGCCAACTTCCCGATGTTTGATAATCGACTTTCTGGATTTATGAACATACTCGACCGGCGAACCGATAATAATAATATGGCACGGGTCAAAATCGTTATGATAATCAATGATGGCGTCAAGAGTAGTGGATTTACCGGAACCCGTGATTCCAGTGACAAGCGAAAGCCCAAACTTTATATAATTATGGCTCATCGTTTTGACGGCAAGCGGGTGAAATTCTAAAGACTCGATCGGGCGTACCGAAACTTGAATCGATCTCATATTCAGAGCAACGCTGTCAAGATCAAAGTAAGCATCGGCGCGAAAGCGAAATGTATTTTCCGCCTTTTCGTATTTAAACGAATAACTGAAATCTATGTTTCTATTCTCCAGCAAAAAAGTCCGCTGGTTTTTATTAAGAAGAGTTACAATCAGCGTGGTAGCTTCGTCTTCGGTTAACTGCGGCTGATCCAATGCCCGTTCTTTTTTACCGAAGATTCGAAACCAAATATTGCCTTGTGTGCCGTAACCGCCGATTTCTACGTCCGAGGCCTGCCGCTCAATCATCGTTCCCAGTATTTGATTGATGAATTGTATTACAACAAGTTTCTCTTCAATGGGAAGGTTTTCTATATGTTCAATAATATAGCGAGCCCTTTCCGGTCCAAAAACCGTGGACGGGATTCTGGCTACAAATGAGGACAAGATTTGTTTGGCTGAAATCATAATATTTTAATTAGTGTATTATTATCGAAAGATAACCGACTTCAGTTAATTGTCAAATTTTAAATAGCCCAGCGATTTAGTCTTCCATTGTAGCCCCAATAACTTCCTGTATGGAAGTGAGGCCAAGTTTAACTTTTTCGAAGCCCGAATCTCGGAGACTGAATGTTCCGTCTTTTCTTGCCTGATCGCGAATCGATTCCTCGTCCACTTCTTCGCCGGAACGCACAATTATTCTTCTAATGTCTTTTGTAAAATAGAGGGCTTCATGAATTGCCATTCTTCCCTTGTAGCCGGTTTGATTGCATCTTTCGCAGCCCACGGCTTCGTAAATTACATGGCCTTCAAATTCCTTGATGTCTAACCCGGTACCAGTAAGATGCTCTTCCAGATTTACAATTTTACGCTTGCAGCCATCGCATAATTTTCGAATCAATCTTTGAGCTACAATAATATTTATTGCGTAGGCAATTAAGAATGGTTCTACTCCCATTTTATATAATCGGGCAACAGCGCTGGGGGCATCGTTTGTGTGCAAAGTAGAAAATGTAAGGTGACCGGTGTTAGCAAGTTTAATCGCGGTTTCGGCAGTCTCTTTATCGCGCATCTCACCAACAAGTACAATATCCGGATCGTGGCGAAGAATAGAACGAATGGCCTGCTCAAAATTCATTTTATAGCCAATCTTCAACTGCCTGGCTCCTTCAATAACATATTCAACCGGGTCTTCAACCGTCAAAACATTTTTAGTCGGATTGATAACCTGATAAAGCGCCGCAACAAGCGTAGTAGATTTTCCGCTTCCGGTAGGACCGGTAAGTATAATCATTCCCTGCGGTTGACTAATTGCTTTTACAAAGGCGGTCTGTGCATAACCGGTTAATCCGAGTTTGCTCAAATCCTTAATTACCTTTCTATCGTCAAGAATTCTTATTACGATGCTTTCAAATTTATTTTTGAGTTCGGTGCCCACCATCGGCAGCACGGAAACTCTAAAACGAATAATGTGCGAGTCAATCTCTCTTTGAATAAAACCGTCCTGGGCTTTTTCTCTTTCAAATCTATCCATTCCTTTTGAACGGTCTTTAACTACGGCCATCACGGCTTCCGGAAGGGTATTTTCCTGTATGTGCCAAAGCATTAATTTTCCATCAAGGCGGAAATGAATTTCGGTTTTATTTCCGGATTTAGGAATTAGATGAATATCGCTTACACCTTTGCGAACACCTTCAACCAGTGCAGCTTCAACAAGATTTATTAACGCGCTTTTATTTATTTCGGCATCAAGTTCATCTTCGCTAATAGTTGCTTCTTCCTGAACAATCTGGATTTCTTCGGCAGCTTCCTGAATCATTTTAAGGTATTCGTTTTCGGATGAAACCAAAAGCTGAAGCAGTTTATCGTATTCCTTTTTTCGGAGATAATTTATTTCGTACTTCTTGGCGTTCAATGTATAGGCAACCTTGGCAAGATTTCTATCCGTCGGATCAACTGCGGCAAGAATTAATTTGTCTTTTTGTTTCTCATCAAACTTAAGAGGAATAACCCTATGTTCGAGCAGCATTTTTTTTACTTCTTCACCCTGCCGGCTCATTAAATTTTTTATTTCGGCAAGACGTTCTTCTGCTAATTCATCCGGATGAAGAGTCAATTCCTTGAAGGCATATAAAATTGCTACTTCTCTAAAAATCGTATCATGATCAAAGGCAAACTCATCGACCAAAATCTGCGCAAGGTTTCTTTTTAATTTGGTTTGATCGCCGTCCTTAATTTTAAGAGCTTGTTCTAAAATTTTATGGTCGATGATCCCCTTTTTTAACAGCAAATAACCAATCTTATCGGTCATTTCAAGCTGGGCTTCGGTCATCGTTTTTATCCTTCTTATTTAATCATTGGTGATTTTGGACTAATGGTAGCTGTCTCTGCCGAAATTAATGTGAGGCCAATCATAACAATCATAATGAACATTGCGATGGCAACCTGAATCATTTCAATTATGCTTTTCAATCTGTAAACAGTTTCGCTTTCGTAATAGTTGGCCAACTGCAGAGCAGTGTTTTTTATTGTTCCGGTTTCTTCGCCGGAGTGAAACCTTGATAAGGCGGTTTCAGTAAATACCCCTGTTGCTTCAAAAGCTTCAGTAATGCCCACGCCTCGTTTAATCATCATGGGTATAGCCACGTTTTTAATTTTCTGTTCGAAGTAGCTGTTGCCGGTAGCTTCCGCAGCAATTCGAATCGGTTCAATACTCTCGGCCGATCCGCTATATAAAGTGTAAAACACACGACAAAAAACTTCAATCAATGTTTTATGAATTAGGGATCCGATCACGGGTATTTTTAACATAAACTGATCGAACAAAAGTTTGCCGGATTTAGTTTTGCTGAATCTCCACAAAACAATCGGTGGAATAAAAATTACAAGAAATACCAGCAAGGCGTGATTGGTAAGAAAATCGCTGAGCTTTAATGTTGCAGCCGTCATCGGCGGTAATTCGATTTTAAACTTAACAAAC
>JAKAHQ010000030.1 GCA_021814855.1 Bacteroidota bacterium
ATCTAACTGTCGAGCTGCATTCCGATAAGAATGATGAGGTAGCAAAATTTTATATTGGATTCAACCGCGCTCTTGAAAATATTAGAAATTTGCTGAGTTCGTTAATCTCATTAATTAACGAAACCGCAAGCGCGAGCAATCAAATTTCAAGCAGTACCGAAGAAATGGCTGCAGGCGCACAAGAACAAAGTATGCAAACAACTGAAGTAGCCGGCTCTGTTGAAGAAATGGCCAAGACTATAATGGAGACAACAAAAAATTCGTCCTCCGCCGCCGAAGCCGCCAAACGTGCGGGTGTAATAGCTAAAGACGGCGGCAAAGTAATGAACGATACGATAGACGGTATGAATCGTATTGCCGAAGTGGTGAGAAAAGCTGCGGACACGGTTGAAACATTGGGGAGAAACAGCAATCAGATTGGAGAAATTGTTCAGGTAATTGACGACATTGCCGATCAAACGAATTTGCTCGCTCTTAATGCCGCCATTGAAGCAGCGCGAGCAGGGGAACAAGGCAGAGGTTTTGCAGTTGTTGCCGACGAAGTAAGAAAGCTCGCCGAGAAAACAACAAAAGCTACCAAAGAAATTGCGCTGATGATCGGTCAGATTCAAAAAGATACCGAAGAAGCCGTTATTTCTATGAACCAAGGAACGATTGAAGTGGAAAAGGGAAAACTGCTGGCGGATAAAGCCGGAAGCTCACTCCACGAAATTATTAGAGGATCCGAAGAAGTAGTTGGCATTGCAACACAGGTTGCCGCAACAAGCGAACAGCAAAGCGTCACCGCGGAACAAATAAGCAGGAATATTGAAACTATAAACAACGTAACAAGCGAGAATACATCCGGAATTCAACAGATAGCGCGCGCCGCCGAAGTGTTAAACGGATTGACGGTTAATTTGCAGGAACTGATTTCGCGGTTCAAGCTAAATAAATTCTCAAGTAATATCGTAAGTAAAAATTAATCACAAAAGCACAGATAGCACCGATGCCATATAAAATTCAGTACATAGAACCGTAACTTCATCTAAGAATAATGCAGCTTTGTGAGCGAGGAAAGGAGAAATTTTTGGTTTCTCCTTTTTTTATATGGAGACTTCCTTTACGTTTATTGCATGGCGTATAAAAAGGTGGTTTGTAAGAGTTAACGGAATTTTATAGATTCAAACTGGGTAAAGGAATTTACTCTTGAAAAAAAACAGTATTCTCTTGAATAAATGGCAAAGCATAAGCATTGATGTAAAGATTGGAATAAGCTGGGCCATTTCGATTGTTGTGGTTATTTCCCTCAGCGCTATTTTATATATATCGAAACAAGAACTGCATCGGAGCTCGGACGTAATTGCGTTGAACAATGAATTGCGCTCTGCTACGCAAGATCTCCTTTCATCGATTCAGAGACTTGAGATAGTGAGCAAACAATTTATCTTAACCGGAAATAAAAATGATTCGGTTAAATATTTTGCAAATCTGGATTCGCTTGAACACAACTTGCTGCGCATGGAGGGCCTTCTGAAAGATCAGCCGAGGTATCAAAAGTTTTTTTTACCGCTGCAAAGCACAATTAGGAATGAACTATATAAAATAAATCATCTTTCTTTCTCGATTGGAAGCGGAAAATCTATCGATTGGGATATTGTAAGGATTGAGGAAGGTATTTACAAAAAGTTAGATAATTACTGGAAGCTTTTAGATGACGAAGAAGAACGCTCAACGATTAGCCGGATTCAAAACTTGCAGCTTAGGATTAGTGAGAATCTAAATTATTTTTTTGCCCTTATAATAATTTATATTTTATTCCTTACTGTTCTGTTTTTCATAATAGGTACTGATGTAAATAAACGCAGAAAGCTGGCGGCCGAAGTAGCCGAAAGCAGAAAAGAATTAAGCACTATTATCAATACAGCTCCTGCGTTAATTTTTGTTAAAAATCTGGAGAAGAATTTTACACTACTGAATAAATCTTTCCTGAATTTTTTCAATGTCGAAAATTCTGAAATCCTTTTTAAAGACAACAGTCAGTTGGTTCCTCCGGGAGAACAGTGGTTGGCAAACGAGGAAGACGAGGCTATCATAAATAATAAAATTTCTTTATCCAACATTGAACGGCAGACAACACTAAGTAACGGCTCCACCCGTTGGTTGAACATAAATAAAGCCCCAATGTTCGACGAGAATGATAACCTTGTTGGAATTGTCGGCGTGATGGACGACATTACAAAAAGAATTGAGTTCCAAAATGCGCTAATGGAAACTCAGAAGAAATTGGAGGAATTAAATAAACAAAAAGATAAATTCTTTTCGATTGTTGCCCACGATTTGCGAAGCCCTTTTACCGGCTTGCTCGGCATTGCCGAAATATTATCGGAAGATTATTCAAATCTTACGGAGGAAGAAAAAAGAACTTATATCGATGGTATCCAAACATCCTTAAAGAGTCTATTATCTCTCATCGATAATCTTTTAACCTGGGCTAGATTAAACCTTAACCGCGAAGAGTTTAATCCACAAGAAATATCGTTGAATCAATTAATCCGTTCCGTCTTTGTTTCGCAAAACATTGCTGCATCTAATAAAAATATTCTTCTGCAAACCGACTTTGCGAAAGACTTAAAAGCTTTTGCGGATCGAGATATGGTTGAAACGGTAATTCGCAATCTTATATCAAATGCTATTAAGTTCTCTAATCCCGGCGGAATTATAAACGTGAATACTTTTGATAACGGCGAATCGGTACTGGTTGAAGTAGAGGATAACGGCGTTGGAATGAAAGCCGAAATTGTAAAAAGTCTTTTTAAGATTAACACTCACACAACAACAAAAGGAACAAATGAAGAAAAGGGCACCGGGCTGGGTTTAATTATTTGCAAAGAGTTTATTGAAAAAAACGGTGGCACAATTTCGGTTTCGAGCGAACCCGATCGCGGAACAAAGATTTCATTTACATTGAAAAAAGTACTTTCGTCCCCACCAGAAAATTCTTACTCTATTTGAAAATTTAAAACTGCAACCGAGCTTAGATTTCGAAAATTATCTTTGAGAAAGCCGGTTAATAACCTGTGAGTTCTACATAACCCTTGCCGTTAATTTCTTTATTTCTAATTTGCCCTTTTACGGATACTGCGCCTTCCCAATAGTTAACAAACAATTTTAATTCCTGGTCTTTCATTAAGGGTTCGATTTTGAGTGAAATATTTTTTTTAGGAATCGATAGAATCCAACCCGAGGGATATAATTTTGATAATTGATTTCTCCAGTAACCGGTGACGGCCAACTTTACATCGCGGCTGCTAAGCTTTTCCGTCTTTCCCCGGTTATCTATAATTACGCCGTAATCATATAAGTTTGCTACACCGGCACGGTGCCGGATATTGTAATACATTATTTCAGTATCGTTCTTTAATTGCAGAGCAAACCAATCCCACCCGATATCATTTCTTGTTACCGTAGAATTGGTCCATTCGCGGTCAAACCATGAAGATCCCGTCACTTTATACTGAGTCTTGCCTATTGTAATAGTGCCGCCGGTTGTTAAACGGGTGATTGAATAATAATTTGAATACTCATCTTTACCTGTTCCTTTTCTGCTTATACCGTTGTCACCTTGCAATACCAAAGGTTTATCGCTCTGTAGAATTAGAGAGATTGAATAGTTTTGTGTAGAAGCATTGATTTGGAAATTGGGTCGATAATAATTTTTGTCGGGATAGTTCCCGTCTACCGTCCAATCGATTACCTTTATTTTAAATGGCTCGGAAGAAACACCGGCATCGTCGCTCTCGCCAGAAGCAATTTTTTCTTTATAGTAAAATTTCTGATTTTTAATATCCGAAACCGCAAAGTGGGCCATGTACACCTGATCTTTTTCAAAATCGGATTTACGTTTTATAGAATTGAAAGTTGAAGCATTCCGAAACACTGTAAATTCATAACCGAATTTTCTACCGTCGGGTGCTGATAAATTTCCTGTGAAATACCACCACTCGGTTCTAAAATTATTATGCGGTCCGTGGTCGGCGGGAAATTTAAATTGAGGAGTAGTGTTTATTCCATCGCTCAATATTCTGTGGTCATCCCGGTTACGATGTTGCCCTGCTTCTATATAGTGAATCCTGGAATTGCCGCGAAGGAAATTCAAGCCAATTATTATAATTAAAGCCAGGAAAGTTTTTTTTAGCATCGCCTAATTTTTTTGAATATCAAAAATGTAACTATAATATTATGATAAAGGTTCCGCGCTTAGGAAAGCTGTAATTAGAAAAATTATTTCTGTGGTGTAATTACGATTAAGCAAAAGGGTTCAGAAAGAGGCGATTGTAATTATTTTTTTTTACAGTCACCAGCTTTGGCATCTCTGGATATAAATTTTAGGCAGTTCATTCCGGCCGCTTTTAAAACTTCGACCGATGGCAGTACTTTACTTTTGAATCCAAACGCTTTACATCCGTATGGATGATCCTTATCCCATGTAATCTTAAAATAGAAACAATTCTTGCAGTTGACGGACATATCTTTTCTAATCTTTAAATTATTATCGAAATATTTAACCGGATATTAAGAATTTCTATAATTGGCCGCGGAGAACGAAATGATTCATTCAGGCTGTAATGAATTATGAATCCGAATAATAGAAGCATCGTATTATTAATCAGGTTATATTTGAAAGTAATAAACCTATGCTGAGGAGAGTATGAAAAAGAAATTCTACAATTCATTTATACTTTTATTTGCCCTATTCGCCGGATTATCCGCGCAGCAATACAATGCGGTTGCAAATCAAGGCGCAGTTGTTACAGCCGGAAACGCACGTTTTACAGTACTAACACCGGATGTTATAAGAATGGAATGGAGCGAGGACGGAAAATTCGAAGATCATGCTTCTCTTACATTCGTCAATCGAAATCTCCCCGTGCCTCAGTATACTAAAGGAGAAAAGGACGGTTATCTTTACATAAAAACCGGCGGACTTAATTTGACATACAAAATTAACAGCGGTGAATTTAACGCAGGAAATTTATCTATTAAATTTGCGGCGGATGGAATAGAAACTACCTGGCGCCCCGGTACGGTAAACAATGGCAATCTTTTAGGCACTTACAGAACATTGGACGGCGTTGACGGACCGTCGAAGATAGAACCGGGTATTTTATCGCGCGATGGTTGGACGTTCATAGATGATTCCGAAAGACCTCTCTTTGATAATTCCGATTGGCCGTGGGTTATGGCGAGGCCTTCTAAAAAATTACAAGATTGGTACTTCTTTGCATACGGAAGCGATTACAAAAAAATGTTGGGAGACTTTACAAAAATTTCCGGGAAGATAGCCCTCCCTCCCAAGTTCGCTTTTGGATACTGGTGGAGCCGCTATTGGAAATATACCGACCAGGAATTTATCGATTTGATCAATGAGTTTAAGATTCACGATATGCCGCTTGACGTGCTAGTTATAGATATGGACTGGCATATTGTAAATCGACCGGAATGGTTTAAAGACGGAAAGAAACTTACGGATCAAGCCGGACAAAGCTGCGGGTGGACAGGTTTTACTTGGAATCGTTCTGTGTTCCCGGACCCTCAAAAATTTTTAGCGCTGACCGATAAATTAAATATCCAAACGTGTCTAAATCTTCATCCGGCTTCCGGAATTCAACCACACGAAGAAATTTATCCGGAATTTGCTAAAGCTATGGGTATCGATCCCGCTACAAAAAAATATATTCCTTTCGATATCACGAATAAAAAATATGCAGAGACATACCTCGACCTGGTTTTACATCCGATGGAGAAAATGGGAATCGATTTTTGGTGGCTCGATTGGCAGCAGTGGAGTACGACAAAGATCGCTGGAGTCAATCCCACGTTTTATTTAAACTATGTTCACTTCAGCGATATGGAAAGGGAAAATAAAAAGCGTCCGCTGCTTTATCATAGATGGGGCGGTCTCGGCAATCACCGTTATCAAATTGGGTTTTCAGGCGACACACATATTACCTGGAAGTCGTTAGCGTTTCAACCATACTTTACTGCAACCGCTTCCAACGTTTGCTACGGATATTGGAGCCACGATATCGGCGGACACATGGACGGCGACAACGTGAAAAATCCGGAACTCTATACTCGGTGGATTCAATGGGGTTCTTTCAGTCCTATACTACGCACTCACTGCACAAAGAATCCGGATATAGAAAGAAGGGTTTGGGCTTACCCGCTTGATTATTATTATGCAATGAGAGGCGCCATAAAACAGCGATATGCACTGCTTCCTTATATTTATACTGCAGCGCGTGAATCGTATGATACCGGAGTTTCAATGCTGAGGCCGATGTATTACGATCATCCTAAAGATACTCTTGCTTACCAAATGAAAGATCAATATATGTTTGGCGATGAAATGCTTGTCTCGCCTGTGACGCACGAAATGGGTAAGGATGAAAAAGGAAGAGAAAATTTATATGCGATACAGAAGGTTTGGCTTCCGGAAGGGAAATGGATTGAATGGTATTCCGGCTCGGTACTTGACGGCGGAAAAATTTATAACCGCCCTTTCTGCCTTGACGAAATTCCGGTGTATGTAAAAGCAGGCGCCATTATCCCGATGCAGAAAGATGTCGACAATACTTCGATTGATGTTCGAGATCATATGATACTTAATGTTTTCCCCGGCGCATCGGGCAGCGCTAAAGTTTACGACGACGAAGGCAACAATCAAAATTTCAAAAACGGAAAATTTACTTTCACTAAAATAAAATCTGTTAATAACGACGACAAGGAAATCGAGGTAACGGTTGAACCGGTCGAAGGAGATTTTAAAGGCGCACCGAAAGAAAGATCTTACGAGCTTCGTTTCCCGGTTTCATTTCCACCTTCCGAGGTAACTGTAAACGGAAAAAGTTATTCATACAACCCCGATAATCTTGAAGGCAGTTGGAATTACGACGGAATCAATTTTACATCAATCGTATTTACTCCCAAATTTAATGTTAATGACCGGGTTACAGTGGATATTAAATTTCCGGAAGAAGGATGGGAAAAATTATCAGGTAAGAAAAAATTATTCGGCAGTCTAATGAAGCTTGCAAAGACTATTGACGGCGCCGGCTGGTGGGAATCAATTTGGAATGAAGAAAAATCGTGTTCGGATTCGGTTGTTGCCGCCGCTCAAACAGCGCACATAATTTCCATGAATCCTCAAGATGCAGTCAAGATCATAAATAATTTCGA
Source organism: Bacteroidota bacterium (assembly GCA_021814855.1). The sequence continues at coordinate 7,222 of JAKAHQ010000030.1, forward strand.
CAAGAAATTTCCGTCGCTTCTAAACACAATTGAAGGGCAGATTAAAGAAGATTCCCGCGCGTATAAAGATTTAGAACTGCTGAATGCATCCTTGGTTAAATAGAGCGAGGATTAAACGGAACAATATATAGTGGAAATATTATAGCCGGCATCTGATGTGATCTGCATCTTGCACGGCGCGTTGGGATAATTCACCAGTTTAATTTTAACAAACGATAATATTTGTTTTAACATAACCTAAATCCTAAGATGAAAAAGATAATTGCCGTCATTTTAATTTTCTCGGCTATGGTTGCCGCTCAGCAGGCGCCGTTCAATCGCGGTGTGAATTTAAGCGGATGGTTCGAGGCAAGCAGCGCAAGACAAATTCAATTCACAAAATACACGCATGAAGATTTTGTGCAGCTCAAAAGTCTGGGAGTTGATGTGGTACGGCTTCCAATTAATTTGCATTATATGACTTCAGGTTCGCCTGACTATACCCTCGATCCGTTGTTCGTTTATTTCCTGGATCAAGTGGCAGATTGGGCGGAAGAGCAGGGAATTAACCTTATACTCGACAATCATACGTTCGATGTAACGCAATCTACGAGCACGGATATAGATAAGGTCTTGATACCTGTATGGACTCAAATGGCATCGCATTTTAAAAATCGTTCGAAAAAAATATTTTATGAAGTTCTAAATGAGCCGCACGGAATATCCGACGTACGATGGAATCAGATTCAGCAGGCTGTAGTGGATTCAATTCGTAAAGTTGATACAACGCATACAATTATAGTTGGACCTGCAAACTGGAACAGCTATAACAATCTTTCCTTGATGCCGGTTTACAGCGATAAAAATCTTATCTACACTTTTCATTTTTACGATCCGTTTATATTTACACATCAGGGCGCTTCATGGTCCAGTCCGTCCATGGTGGATTTAGCAGGCGTTCCGTTTCCTTACAACGCCGCCAAAATGCCGGCGTGCCCGCAGTCATTAAAGGGAACCTGGATAGAATCAAATATGAACAACTACAAATCCGACGGCACTTTTCAAAAGGTTCAAGGCCTCCTGAATACGGCGGTCAATTTTCAAAGAACGCGCAATGTGCCTCTCTACTGCGGGGAGTTCGGCGTTTACATCCCAAACAGCCCGGATAGCGATCGTGTAGTTTGGTACGAATTAGTCCGCAAATATCTTGAACAAAATAATATCGCATGGACAACCTGGGATTATAAAGGCGGATTCGGATTATTCAAGAAGGACAGCGATGAATTATTCAATTACGATTTAAATACTTCTTTGTTAACCGCCTTGGGCTTAAACGTTCCCGCGCAGTCGGTATTCATTCAACGACCTGATACAACCGGATTTGATCTTTACACGGATTATGTCGGAAAAAATATAAACAACCAAAGTTATAGTTCGGGAACATTGGATTTTTATACGGACCAAAATTCTTATGCAGGCAATTATTGTGTTTATTGGAGCGGGGCAAAACGGTATGAGGCAATCTCTTTTGATTTCCAACCGAATAGGGATTTATCCGTATTGAAGAGCGAGAACTACGTTCTTGACTGTATGATAAAAGGAAATCTTTCGAGTATCGCATTCGATCTGCGTTTCGTTGATTCCAAAACAAGCGACCCGAATGATCACCCCTGGCGCTGTGTTTATAAGATTGATAATTCCAAAGTAAGTTTTGATGACACATGGCATGAATTACGAATTCCGCTAAAAGATTTTTATGAAACCGGCGCATGGGATAATAATACGTGGTACACGCAAATCGGCAAGTTTGATTGGAAAGATATTAACCTTTTTGAATTAGTTGCCGAGTACTCCGACTTAAGTTCTGCAAAACTATGGTTTGATAATATAAAGATTACAAGTCCGGCTGCGTCTGCAGTTGCGAAAGTCAATTCATTGCCGGCTTCATTCTATCTTCAGCAGAATTATCCAAATCCGTTTAATCCTTCAACAACAATAAAATTTGGAATTCCAATTACGGCAAATGATAATTCACGGAAATCCAGCCATGTAGTTTTAAAAGTTTATGATGTTCTTGGAAGAGAAGTAGCAACGCTTGTCAATGCAGACAAGGTACCTGGCGAATACACTGTTGAATTTAGTTCAGCTGCTGCTAAACTTTCCAGCGGCATTTATTTTTATCTGCTTCGCGCCGGCAACGAATATGTCCAATCGCGTAAAATGATTTTGATGAAATGATCTTTGCTCGCCATCGAGTTCGATTGATATTTAATTCTAAATGCCGTTTATTATATATTGAAATGTAAAGTATTTGTATTTCTATAAGTTTGTTTCGAAGTATCTATGATGAGTAAGTATCGGATGAAATTATTAAAAAATTATTTGACCGATCCTATTCTTTCGTCAAATCGCAGTTCAGCCATGCTTCAAATCTTAAATCCCTACTATTATCAATTGAGAGATGAATTATTCCGCGTTATTCATTTAACATGCCGGGCACTTATTTCCGAAATAAACGAATCAATAACTAATATGAGGTAGAACTATGAAAAGACAGGAATTTCTTAAATCCGCGTGCACGTTTGGAGTATGCTCGTGCATATCTTTGCCATT
>JAKAHQ010000031.1 GCA_021814855.1 Bacteroidota bacterium
GCTGGCCGCCTGCAGGGGCGTTTGGCCGTCCAAAGCGGCGTGGCCCCGGTCTCCCAGGCCGTCCAGTATGAGGAGGATACATCTCATAAGTGGTCCACCTTATGGATTCTTGACGAAATTATCATCCATTATCAGCTATTACAGAATGACTGGAAGATAAGCATATCTGTCTCGCTATCCCTGGCACTCTTTAAGTCGGCGATGTCCCGTTCAAAACAGGCCACGCAGATGCCCATGTTTCAAGGATTGCCCCATTACTGCAGCAAGGTCGCAAAGACTCCAATAAAGGTAAAGGCGCCCACGCTAATAATCCCGGCGCAGGAGGCAAAGCCTGGTTATTTATAGATGAAATAGTTGTTGATTAAAAAATAATCAAACAAAAAAATTTTTAAGGTGGTAAGGAAATCCTTGCTTCGTGATTTCCATCTATTATATAGTATAAGCAAACGGCTGAGGGTTTAGCGTATCATTTTCAAATGCAGACGGAGCTTTGAATTATTACTAACTGAGAGAGGAACAAATGAAATTAACCCGACCATTTCTACCCGTGTTTATTGTAATATTTTATATGGGGATATTGGTTAATGCTCAATCGACATGGGTAAACGGTTTTAACAGCAGAATTGCCGGAGAGAATCTTGATTACCACTCGTGCCATCCGAGCGCAAATTTGGCATTGCTCATTCGCTGTTTTAATAATCAGGATTATATAGAGTGGAAAACCGATTCGATTTCTCCGAGCAACAAAGATGAGTTTGTTAGTTTCTCTTGGATTGCCGGCTACTCGGTTGCTACTTCCACGGCTCCTCATAAATTTTCTCTTTATGTAAATGATCACCTAAAATTCGAATTTACTACCGAACCTCACCAGGCTCAAAATGATTGGCAGATAAAATCGAAGGACGGTTCGAGTCTTTATTTTAAATTCATCAAGGTTGACGCCGTAGATGATTTTTTCGGGTACATGGTTTTAACAATTCCTCAAAAATCTCTTGATGGAAATAATTTTGCCAGAATCAAAGTAAAGGGAGACGCTACCAACAGCAAAGATTGGTATATGACAATGCAGTACCCGTTGATTCCAAAGACAAGAATTACTCCCCAAAAGATTGTTACGAAGGACGGAGCTGGAAATCTTATGCAGCAAATAAAAGTTTCCATCGATCACTTCGATTCGCCGAAACCGGTAAAAATTTTTTCCGAAGGGAAAGAAATGCTTTCCTCGGAATTGAAACTCGGTATGAACGATTACTATTTGAACTTCAGCGCTCCTAAAAATCCTAAAGAAATTAAATTTGATATTAACATTAACGGGAAATCAAAGACATACACAACAATATTAAAACCCGCCAGAGAGATTACATTTTATTTAATTCCCCACGCTCACGTTGATATAGGATATACCGATTTACAGCCAAACATTGAAAAGAAACACTGGAATAATTACGACAATGCGATTAAATACTCGAAAGAATCCGTGGGCTTTGGCAAAGACGCTACATTCAAATGGAATGTTGAAGTATTATGGGCAGTAAAAAGTTATCTCGAAAATTTTCCGGAGAAGCGAGAAAAATTTTATAACGCCGTTAGAAAAGGTTGGATAGGTTTGGATGCGGACTACGCCAATGTTATGACTGGACTATGCCGCCCAGAAGAATTGTACCGCCTGGTTGAGTATTCGAATCTACTTGAAAAAGAAATCGGAGTAAAAATAGAAAGCGCTATGATTTCAGATGTACCTGGTTATACGTGGGGAATCGTTCAAGCTTTTGCCGATAACGGAATAAAATATTTCTCAGTAGGACCAAATCCATTTGATAGAATCGGCTACACTCTTAAATCGTGGGGCGATAAACCTTTCTACTGGAAATCGCCAAGCGGCAAGAAAAAAATTCTTATCTGGCTTGCCGGAAAAGGATATGCGTGGTTTCATCAATGGAGAATAACCCGCGACGATATTTCACCGATTGCAAAATACTTAGATGAGCTCGACGCAGAAAAATATCCTTATGATATGGTTCACCTTAGATACAATATCGGCGGGGATAACGGCTTTCCGGATTCGTCGCTTTCAAAATTTGTTAAGGAATGGAACGATGCACACGTTACTCCAAAATTTAAAATTGCCACCAACGATGAAATGTTCAAAGATTTTGAAGCGAAATACTCAAAAGTAATTCCAACTTACTCCGGCGATTTCTCGCCTTATTGGGAAGACGGTGCCGCCTCCACTGCAAAAGAAACTGCAATGAACAGAAATACAGCTGAGTTATTAACTCAACTGGAAACATTGCATACTCTGACTAACCGAGAAAATTTTCCTCAGCAAGAATTTGACGATGCGTGGAAATATGTTTTGCTTTATTCGGAACACACGTGGGGCGCATGGAACAGCATTTCGGATCCCGAATTAAAATCCGTGGTCGATCAGTGGGAAATTAAAAAGTCATACGCTTTAAAGGCCGATAGTCTGGCGCAGAATCTTTTAAATAAATTATCGAACAAAGGATCAGGAACCGGCGATCATTTTTATGTTTTCAACACTTTATCTTGGAACAGAAGTGATATAGTAAATATTCCGGCATCTGCAAACTCATCCGGCATTTGCGTAACAGACGCCGATGGAAATTCAATTCCGGCACAAAAATTATCCGACGGAAATTTTGTATTTACCGCCAAAGATATTCCCGCTTTTGGTTTCAAGGAATATAAAATTGCAGAATGCAAAAATCAGAGTATTACAGATTCGCCGTTAAGCAACAATGTATTATCAAACAATTTTTACAAACTAACTTTTGACGAAAATACATTTGCAATTAAAAACCTTACAAAACCCGGCAGCGATTATAATTATGTAAGTTCCAGCAACAAGTATGAATTGGATCAATTCTTACACACAGGGCAAAATGCAGCTAATCCAACAACAAGCAAAGATCCAAAAATAATTGGATACGAGAACGGGCCGGTTCTAAAATCAATAACAATTGAATCCGCGGCTCCCGGATGTAATAATCTTCAACAAAAGATAGTTCTCTTTAACGCTCTTGATAAATTTGAATTGCTGAACACCGTTGACAAAGCAAAAGACTATAATAAAGAAAGCATTCGTTTTGCTTTTCCGCTCAATATTCCAAATCCGGTTTCAAGAATCGATATCGCCTGGTCGGTAATTTGCCCTGAGAAAGATCAACTGCCGGGCTCAAATAAAAATTATTTTACTTCGCAGCGATGGGTAGACGTTTCCAATAACAGCAAAGGATTAACCATTGCCGGCATTGACGCACCGTTTTTTGAATTTGGCGGAATGAATGCCGAGGCATGGATGTCTTCCCCAAGTAAAGATTGGGCATGGAAAACTGCTTCGTCATCCCTTTGTTATTCATGGGCAATGAATAATTCATGGCATACAAATTTTAAAGCTTCCCAGGAAGGACTTGTCTCCTTTAAATATTTTTTGACTGCTCACAACCGGTTTGATTTTCTCCGCACCTACAAATTCGGCGTCGAAAATTCTCAACCGCTGCAAGTTGTTTATTCGGATAAAGCGATAAAAAATTATTCACCGGTTTTAAAATTGGACAAAAATTCTTCCGTAGTGACAACGGCTTTATTTCCATCGAGAGATGGAAAAGGCATAATGATTAGGTTTTTTAATCCGACCGATAAACCGGGCTCAACACAATTGTTATTTGAAAAAAGTGCAGCTTCTAAACTTTATCTAAGTAACGGGGATGAGGAAGAAATTAAACTTATTGGCAATAAAATTACTTTAAACCCGTTTGAAGTATTAACGTTAAAAATAGAAGATAGATAATTAATTCAACACCAAATAACGACGGCTTTAGATGAAAAATAAGATTTTACTTTTCGTGTTTTCTGTTTGTTCTTTAATTTCCGCACAACAGAAAAAAACCGACTTGGTTGTAAATAATCAAAGCAAGTATAAAATAATAATATCATCCGCGGCATCTGCCGTTGATTCCACCGCCGCCGCTGAACTTCAAAAATATATCGAGGAAATCTCCGGGAACAAAATCCCAATACTCAGCGACGACACTCCCATTGCCCAAAAGGAAATAGTTGTCGGCAGGAATAAACATTCCGAGGAAATTGATTGTTCGGCCATCGTCGACAACGACGGATTCTTGATTAAGTCAATCGGCGAGAAAATTTATTTTATAGGAGGAGCCGGGAAAGGTTCTATCAATGCCGTTTTTACTTTCCTGGATAAATATCTCGGCTGCCGAATGTACTCCACAGAAGTGAAAATAATTCCGAAGCAAAATTCTATTTCAATCCCGCCGATTAATGATGTTGAAAATCCGGCATTCGCTTATCGCGATGTTCATTTTTTCGAATCCACGAACGATGAATATTGCCGCTGGCAAAAGCTTGTGGATTCCCACGATAAGAAAACATGGGGATTGTTCGTTCATACTTTTCAAAAGCTGCTTCCGCCAGAAAAATATTTTGCGAGCCATCATGAATATTATGCCTTAAGAAACGGCGTTCGAGTGCCGGATCAACCGTGCCTGAGTAATCCCGAAGTATTAAAAATTATTACGGATGAACTGCGAAGGCGGATGAAAGAAAACCCCGAGGCAAAAATATGGTCGGTTTCCCAAAATGATAATTTTTCCAACTGTCAATGTCCGCAATGCAGCCGCATCGACAGCATCGAAGGTTCGCCCTCCGGTTCAATTATCAACTTCGTTAATAAAATAGCGGAGGAATTCCCGGATAAAATTATTTCTACCCTCGCTTACCAATACAGCCGTAAAGCTCCAAAACATATTAAGCCGGAAAAAAATGTGAACATTATGTTATGCACAATCGAATGTTCAAGAACCTACCCAATTGAAACCGATACTTCAAGTTCCGGTTTCTTAAGTGATTTGAAAGAGTGGTCAAAACTTACGCACAATATTTTTTTGTGGGATTACGTTGTTCAATTTACAAACCTTGTAAGCCCTTTCCCCAATTTCCAGGTGCTTCAGCCGAACATTCAGCTATTTAAAAAATACGGCGTACGCATGATGTTTCAGCAAGGTTCCGGGGGCTGCCGTGAATCCGAGTTTGAAGAATTACGAAGCTATCTCATCGCTAAATTACTCTGGAACCCTGACATAAATGTTGATTCGGTTATGAATGATTTTCTTTCCGGCTATTACGGTGCCGCCGGTAAATACATCCGCGAGTATATAAACTCGATGCAGACTTCCCTTCTGAAATCCAAAATGGATATAACCATATATGGAAGTCCAGTCGACGGATTAAAAAATTATTTATCGCCTGGATTAATTGATAAATACAATAAACTTTTTGATGAAGCGGAGTCTTCCGTAGCAGATCAACCGGATATTCTTAACAGGGTAAAAATCGCCCGTCTGCCATTGATTTATGCAATGCTCGAAGAAGCAAAAGTAATTGGTCAGGGAGAAAGAGGAATCGATATTAAAGAAGGCGAAAATAATTTCGCTGCCAATCCCAAAATAATTTCTTTGCTCGATGAGTTTGGCGCGATCACAAAAAACATAAAAGATATCTATATAAACGAACGAGGGCTTTCACCGGAGACTTACATAAACAAATACAAAGCTATACTTTCCAAAACAATGAAAAATCCTCTCGGCTTGTTCAAGCCGGTAACTTTTATAACTTCTCCAAACTGGAAATACGCTGCTAACGGTGTTAAGTCTTTGACAGACGGAATGCACGGGGACGACGATTATCATTTTAACTGGGTTGGTTACGAAGGCAACAATATGGAAGTTGTAATGGATCTTGAAAAGCCCGCAGTCATAAAAAAAGTCAGCGCTGATTTTATGCAGTATATTTTGGCGTGGATTTTTTTGCCAACCGAATATGAAGTTTCTGTTTCAACCGACGGGGCAGATTTTACGACTGTAGGAACTATAAAAAATACAAACCCGATTACCGATGAAGAAAAACGTTCGCCGGAAAAAGTAAATATCAAAAATTTCGCGTGTGAATTTTCTCCTGTTGAAGCAAGATACATAAAAGTGAAAGCGATTAATATGGGAGTTTGTCCGCCGTGGCATCCGGGCTATCCTTACAAAGCATGGATTTTTACGGATGAAATTGTGGTTGAATAAAGATTCTTAGATTAAATTAAGGCAAAAGAATTAACGACATAATTTCAAAAATAGTTTTCACTTTAGCACTATCTTTTGAAAGAAGATTAGATTAAGCAGCGTCTGGTAGTTTGCTATCATCTTTCGCTAGGGCAATGAAAATATTTTTCACAAGTAAGGTTTAAGTCAACAATAAATATCAGATTATTTAACTAACATGAAAAGCGCTATGAGACAACTATTATTTTTAATTCTTCTCTCCTTTGTATGCATCACAATGTCGGCACAGGAGAAAAATGATTATGTAAAAGAAACCGATCCGCTAGTATTACAAAAGCTTGATGAATGGCAGGATCTTAAATTCGGTTTGTTGATGCATTGGCAGCCGTCAAGTCAATGGGGCGTTGTTGAATCGTGGTCTATCTGTCCGGAAGATTACGGCTGGTGCGAAAGAAAAAAAGGTAATCATCCGGAAAATTATTTTGAATACAAAAAAGAATACGAAAACCTTAAGACTACTTTTGACCCCGTAAAATTCGATCCGGATAAATGGGCTGCGGCTGCAAAGGACGCAGGGATGAAATACGTGGTGTTCACAACAAAACATCATGACGGCTTCTGCATGTTCGACACGAAATACACCGATTATAAAATTACCGACAAAGCTTGCCCGTTTCATACAAATCCCAAAGCAAACATTACCAAGGAAATTTTTGATGCTTTCCGAAAACAAGGATTGTGGGCTGGCGCATATTTTTCCAAGCCCGATTGGCATTCGCCATATTACTGGGATCCGTATTTCCCGCCGATGGATCGAAATGTGAATTACGATCCGGAACAATACCCGGAGAAATGGCAAAAGTTTGTCGATTATACTCACAATCAAATTTTGGAACTGCTGAAAGATTACGGTAAGATTGATATCCTTTGGCTTGACGGTGGCTGGGTTGCCAAACAAAAAAACGACGTGCAAAATTGGTATCTCAATGAACTCAAAAATAGTCCCGGCGGATTCATCAAAACCAAGATGGTTAATCAAGACATCAAGATGGATGAACTGGTTGAGAAAGCACGCCAGCTTCAGCCCGGTTTAATCGTTGTCGATCGTGCCGTGAAAGGAAAGAATCAAAATTATCTAACTCCAGAAAATCAAGTTCCGGAAAAAGCTCTTCCCTTCCCTTGGGAATCGTGCATAATTTCAGGCGGCGGCTGGTCTTGGGTGCCGGATGCAAAATACAAATCATCATACGAGTTGGTGCATATGCTTGTTGATATTGTCTGCAAAGGCGGAAACATGCTTTTAAATGTTGCCCCCGGCCCTGACGGCGCGTGGGATGAAACCGCATATGAAAGACTTAAAGACATAGGCAGCTGGCTTAAAGTGAATGGCGAGGCAATTTACGGAACAAGAGAAATTGCGCCGTACAAGGAAGCCAAAATTTGTTATACAAATAAAAAGAATACCAATACGGTTTACGCTATTTACATGGCGGATGAAAATGAAAAAACAATGCCGTCCGAAATAATGCTTTATTCATTTACTCCTAAAGCCGGAACAGATGTTACCTTGCTTGGATATGATAAGCCGTTGACTTGGAAGAAAGTCGGTAATGGGGCTTTAATTAATGTCCCGGCAGAAATTCGGAATCATCCGAAATGCCGGTATGCATGGGCATTTAAATTTTCCAAGTAAGAATGTATTAGAATAGTCTTTAGGCGGAGTTTTATTGTAAAAAACTTCGCCGCGATTTTTTTTACTCTCTCATATTTTATGATTATATAACTGAACGGACCAATGAATTTTTTGATAAATAAAAAGTAGAATCAAATGAAAAAATCGAAATTTGGATTTAATTTACCAGGCAAGTTATGGGTTATGTTATTCTATCTCTTTGCAATTATACCGTTAGGTTTTGCTCAAAGCAGTAAGGAAGGTAATTACGTATTAATCCAACCCAACGATACTCCGCAACAAATTATAGAGAAGGCGGCAAACGTTACGCCATCACAAAGACAGTTTGATTGGCAAAAGTTAGAGTTTACCGCTTTTATCCATTTCGGTATAAATACTTTTGATGATGTTGAGTGGGGAAAAAAGAAAACCGATATAACAAAATTCAATCCGTCGCAATTAAATGCTAACCAGTGGGTTAAAGTATTAAAAGATGCCGGCGTAAAGGAAGTAATACTCACAACAAAGCATCATGACGGATTTTGCTTATGGCCAACAAGATATACCGATTACAATATTTCACACACTCCTTACAAAAACGGTAAGGGAGATATTGTTAAAGAGCTTTCTGACGCATGCCATAAAGCCGGATTAAAATTTGGAGTCTATTTATCACCGTGGGATATGCATGAAAGATCTTACGGCACTTTGCAGTACAACAAGCATTTTCTTAATCAGCTGACTGAACTTTTATCCAACTATGGCGAAGTATCTGAAGTTTGGTTTGACGGTGCTAACGGAGAAGGGCCAAATGGGAAAAAACAAGTTTACGACTGGCATTCTTATTATGAATTAATCCGAAAGCTTCAGCCAAATGCAGTTATTGCAATAATGGGTCCGGATGTTCGCTGGGTGGGAACAGAATCCGGATACGGAAGACACACAGAGTGGAGTGTTTTACCAGGCGGAAATATGGATGTGGATAAGATAGCGGCAAATTCTCAGCAGAATTCTTTGGATGGCGCGTTTACTCCACGCGATCTAATGGATGAAGACTTGGGCAGCAGAATAAAAATTGAAAAAGCTTCTTCGCTTATTTGGTACCCGGCGGAAGTTGATGTCTCTATTCGGCCCGGATGGTTTTACCATAAGCATGATGACGATGTTGTAAAATCCCCGGAAAAGCTTGTTGATATTTATTACAACTCAGTTGGATTAAACGATGTTCTGTTGTTAAATGTACCGCCCGATAAAAGAGGATTAATTACAGACTATGATATTAAGAGTCTGAAAGGAATGCGTTACATACTTGATAATACTTTTAATGTTAACCTTGCTGAAAATGCAAATGTAACTGCATCAAGCGAAAAGAAAGGCAATGAAGCAAAATTTATTCTCGACAAAGATTTTAATACTTACTGGACTACAGACAACGCCTTAGGCAGAGTGTCAATTGAAATTAATTTAGGCAATAAGAAAACATTTAATCGTGCTATGCTGCAGGAAAATATTTTGGTTGGTCAGAGAATTGAAAAATTTCATTTGGAATGGTTCGACGGAATTGAATGGAAAGCATTTGCTGAGGCAACCACTATAGGTTATAAAAGATTATTAAGATTCCCGGCAATTACAACCGATAAAGTAAAAATCGTGATTGACGAGTGCAGGACAAATCCGACTCTTTCTTCATTCGGATTGTACATGGCGCCGCCTGAGATAAAATTTGAAACGAATGAAACTACGTTTTCCCAAAAAACTGCGTGCAGAATTTTATGTAACGATAACTCAGCTAAAATATATTACACGCTCGACGGAAGTATTCCGAATAAAAAATCAAAAATATTTAAGGACAGCATTCAAATAAACAAATCATTGACAGTTACCGCCGTCGCAATTTCACAAAACGGAAAAACTAGTCTACCAATGACAGCTTCCTTTCATAAAGCAGAGTATAAAATTTCCCTAAACACTAATTATGATAAAAAATATTCCGGCGGAGGTAATTACGCTTTAGTTGACGACGCACACGGCAGCATACA
>JAKAHQ010000032.1 GCA_021814855.1 Bacteroidota bacterium
ATCTCTATAAAAGAATAAGCCCTGGCGACGGTCCCGGCACACTTGAAGATTGTCTTCAGCAAGGATACAAGCAGGAAGTAGCCGGATATATTGTTTACGGTTCCAGCACAATGCTTGTTTATACGGCAGGCCACGGCGTACACGGATTCACTCTTGACCCGGCATTCGGAGAATTTATTCTTTCGCACGAAGATATAAAGATTCCCAAGCACGGAAGAATTTACTCGCTTAACGAAGGCAACTACTTTTCATGGCCAAAGGGATTGAAGAACTACATAAAATATCTTCAGGCAAATTATTTTAATGGTAAGCCGTACCAGGCACGTTATGTAGGTTCGATGGTGGCGGATATTCACCGCACTTTGTTGTACGGAGGAATTTTTATTTATCCTGGAGATAGAAGAAACGCGAAAGGTAAATTAAGATTAGTTTACGAATGCAACCCCGTTTCATTTATTGTCGAGGCAGCCGGGGGCAGAGCGACAAACGGCTCCCAAAAAATTTTGGAATTGAAACCGGAATCTCTTCATGAACGAACCCCGATTTTTATCGGCAGCGAAGAAGATGTTTTGCTTGTGGAAAAATTTTTAGCTGAGTCTGACGGGAAGATAAATTGACAATATAAATTGAGGATTGTAATTCAATCCTCAATTCCTAAATATCATTTACGATTTTACCTTCTTCAATTCTTCGGCAATTTTTTTTGCCAGTTCTTCTTTGTTTAATCCTACAATTTTAATTTTGGTTGTCTTTACAAGGATTTCCGGAGCGTCACCCTCACCTTTCATATATCTATAAAGATTAAAACCCAAACGGTTCCTATCATTCATTATAGGGATATTTTCCTTAAACATTTCCGCAATATTATAGCATTGCTTTTCAAGCGAGCTTTCCGGGAAAAACTTAGTAGCCGGAGGAGGTAATGTGGTCATCGATCTGCCTTCAAATTTTTAGCATCCGAAAAATAATCAAGAGGCGGTTTACTAACAAATCCAAGGTTGGAACGGACAATTGAATTGGCTAAATTTGTTTTGAAAAAACAATAAAATTATTTGCCTCAAAAAGAAATAAATAAAATTCTAATCATTCGGCTCAGTTCCCTTGGCGATATTCTCCTAACCACGCCCGTTATCCGCGCTCTGAAGATGAAATATCCTTCCGCTCAAATTCATTTTGCGGTAAGAAAAGATTTCGAAGACGCAGTTCACTTTAATCCGTACTTGGATAGAATAATATTGTACGATAAAAATAATCCGTTATTTGCTCGCAGCGTGCTAATGCAGGTTGGATATGATTTAATAATCGATTTGCAAAACAATAGCAGGAGCCGGGCGCTGTCTCGGAATTTAACAGCCGTGGTTCACAGATTTCATAAACCAACATTTAAAAAATTATTGCTGGTTTGGACTAAAATAAATCTGCTCAAAGATTTCAAGACAATCTCGGAGCGTTACGCTGAGTCTGCCGCCGTTAAACTGGATGGGAAAGGGCTTGAGCTTTCAATTCCCGGCGAAGTGTTTTCGCGGCTGGAAGATGGAAGAAAATATATTGGATTTTGTCCCGGCGCAAGGCATTTTACAAAAAGATGGCCGCCGGAATATTTTATAGAATTGGGAAACAGTTTGACAAAACTTGGATACACAATTGTAATCTTTGGCGGCGCAGACGAAGCTGAAACTTGCGGTAAAATTAATTCCGGAATCGGCGGATCGATCAATCTTCAAAACGATAACCGCCTGCTTCAGCTTGCAGCAGATATGAAAACGTGTACGGCGATAGTTGCAAATGATTCCGGCTTGATGCATGTTGCGGCGGCAGTGGGTGTTCCTGTAATAGCTGTTTTCGGGTCGACAGTTAAAGAATTGGGCTTTGCGCCCTTCGGTGTTGAAAATTTAGTCTTAGAAAATAAATCGCTATCTTGCAGGCCGTGCAGCCACATTGGAAAAGCAAAGTGCCCTAAGAAGCATTTCAAATGTATGATGGATTTAACGCCGCAAATTGTTTTTAGTAATTCACAAAAGTTTTTGTCTACTTTATGAAAAAATTCTGGTATGTAGTTTATAATATTATTGTCATTCCTATTCTCAAATCGTTAGTAGCTATAGGAAAGTTGTTCAACCCCAAAATTAGAACGGGAATTGAAGGCCGGAAAAAGTTATTCGAAAATTTGATTATCGATCTTGCCGGGATTGATCGTAAAAAGAAAATGATTTGGGTTCATTCGGCCTCGATGGGAGAATTTGAACAAGCCAAGCCCATCATAGAAAAATTACGGGAAGAAAAAAACGTTAATATCCTCATTACATTTTTTTCGCCGTCGGGCTACACTAATTCGTTAAAATATCCTTTCGCGGATGTAATTGCTTACTTTCCTTACGATACGCCCGGCATGACCAGCAGGTTCTTGAATTTAGTAAGACCGAACCTTGCAATATTTATGCGATACGATATTTGGCCCAATATGATTTGGCAGCTTGAGAAGAAAGGAATTCCGAGTTTTATTGTCGACGCTACAATGCGGAGAAGAACCCCGCGTAAATGGCTGCTGGCCAAAAGTTTTCACAAATCTCTTTATTCGCGGGTTACTAAAATTCTTACGGTTTCGAAAAATGACGAGGAGAATTTCAAAACTTTTAATATCGGCGTAAAACAAATCAAAGCCGTCGGGGATACAAGATTCGACCGCGTCTATGTGAAGAGTCTTCAAGCTAAAGAGAAGAAACTTTTTAGGGACGGATTCTTCGACGGGAAAAAAGTTTTTGTAATGGGAAGTTCATGGGAAAGCGACCAGGAAGTTATGATTCCCGCCGTAACAAAATTAATGGAGTACGATCCGGATGTAATTGCGATTATAGTGCCTCACGAACCGACAATTTTTCATCTTGAACAAATAGAACAACAGTTGTCGGGAAAATATAACCCCATAAGATTTTCGTACCTAAATAATTACCAGGGAGAAAGAATAATTATAATCGATTCCATCGGCATTCTACTGACGCTTTATACATACGCGCATGCTGCGTATGTCGGCGGCAGTTTTAAACAAGGCATTCACAACGTGCTTGAACCGGCTGTTTACGGTATACCTGTATTGTTCGGACCGAAACATCAAAACAGCCAGGAAGCGGTTCATCTTGCTAAGATTGGAGGAGCTTTTGTAATTGAGAACAGGCGGGACGCATATAAAACATTAAGGAAGATATTTCTTGATGATAAATTCCGGCAAGAGGCGGGAAGAATATGTTTCAATTACGTTAAGGAAAATATCGGCGCCACATCAAAAATACTGGAAGAGATTTATCGATTCATCTAAACCGTTTTTAATTGGCCGCCCGGTTGTTTTAGAAAACATGGATTGAATTAATGCGGATAACGGTTAAACATCCCGTCCGGCTTTATGACGCGAATTTACGTTTACTGTTCTTATTTAATTTCACTACTGTATTTTATAAATTGACTTAAGATTTAATTCAAATAAATAGATATGACTTCATCTGGCGATAAAAGCCACGAACGCACAAGAACAGAAATCTCATTTAAAGAGATTATCGACAACGCCCCCATCGGAATTTTAATTTTTCAGCGGGACTGGAAAATAAAATTCGCGAATAATTTATTCTTTAGGTTCGGCGGCGTATTGGCCGAAGATTCCCAAGGCGTTATAGGCCAAAGCATTTTTGATAACCGCATGTTTGATAACGCCGATATACGTGAAGAACTGTTGCAGCTTAGAAACGGAGAGTCGTTCGAGAAGCAACTCGTTTCGGCTCGCACAATAACGGGCGGTAAAATATCTCTTTACCTCAAAGGCGCGCCTATAATTTTTGATAACGAAGTGACCGGCGGAATTTTAATTCTTGAGGATATTAAATCCGGACTGCATGAATCGCAGCTGCCGCTTACTGAAATAAAGAGTTTCCAAATCTTCCTGAAATTAATAAGCGATTTTTATGTAATCGCCGATGTTGAAGGGCATATAATAAATGCCGGTCAAAATGAATCCGAACTTTTCGACTTTATTTTTGAAAATGAAAATTTCAAGAAGTCGCCCGATCGGAAAAAGCTTTCCTCTCTGTTATTCAAAAAGTTAATTGAAAATACGGTCTCGTCCAACCAGGTATTATCTACCTATATACCATTCAAAAAGGGAGCGAAAGAATATACCGCGCTCGTTTCGATTGTTCCGATCAGTGCAGACGGCTTAACCATCGGCCATGTGATTTTACTTTTTAAGGATTTGGATAAAGAAAAAGAACCGCTCGGATTAGCCGGCGAGGCCATAGAAGAATTAGCCAGGTACGAACAAATTACGGCTACTGTTATTGACGGATTGATAGGAACAAATAAAAGCGGTAAAATAATTCTGTGGAATGAGTCCTCCGCGAAGTTATTCGGCTTGACGCGAAGCGAGGTATTTGGAAAATTTATCGGCAAAATATTTCCAACCATCGATGATAAATATTTTTCCGAACTTTTCGAAACGCTTCACGAAAAAAAGGAATGGTTTCTTGAACTGAAAATCGGCGACGACGAAGTGGTTGCCGAATACTTCGACGCCAAGGTTGCCCTAATTGGAGAAGAGGACGAGGAGACAGTTCTTTTCCTTTGCTCGAATGTTACAAGCAGAATTAGGCGCGAGCAGGAATTAAAAAAATCCGAGGAGCGGTTCCGCAACATTGTTACCAACTCTCACGATTTTATCTGCACACTCGATCTCAGGGGCAGAATCACGTATGCCAATCCTAGTTTTCTCGAAGTCTTTCAATATGAAGAAGAAGAAATACAGAACTTGAATTTTGTGGAATTAATCGATCCCTACTTTTTAATTCATCAAACATTTAAACTCAGCGAAATTGCATCCGAAAAAACTAAATCCTACGAGTTGCCGCTGCTTTCAAAGTTGGGACAGATGATTCACGTGCTCGCAAGTTTTTCTACCGTAAACGATTTAAGCGGTGGTGTGCAATATTACAATATCATACTAACGGATATAACGCTTAAGAAGGAATCGGAAAAAGATTTGCTTCTTATCCGTTCGGTTTTCGAGGCCTCGCTTGACGGAATTGCTCTTATCAGCAAGAACCGGTTTGTTTTGGTTAACGATTCTTTCGTCAAAATGTTCGGGTACAGAAGCGCGAGCGAGATCTTAAGCGAGAACCCGATAAAGTGCGTTGCCGAAAAAGATAAAGACAGACTTACCCAATTTATTTCTCTTGCCGAAGCCGGTAAAGATTCACCGGCGCGGTATAATTTTACCGGAAAGCGCAAGGACGCCTCGACCTTTGAAGTGGAGAACTCAGTTTCTTCCTACCAAATTGAAAATGAACAATTTATGGTTTGGGTTCTAAGAGATGTAACCGAGGAGAAAAAAGCTCAATATGCTCTCTTAACCTCCGAAGAGCGGTACAGAAGTATTTCTGAAAATATTAACGAGTGCATCTGGACAGCGGAAAATATAGCGGGGCAGCTTCAAGCGGTATTTTATACTCCGGCAATCAAAAAAATTACCGGCTACGATGCCCAGGATTTTATAGATGACCATGAATTGTGGGGAAAGATTATTCACCCGGACGATTCGGATTTTGTAAATGAGAAACTTGATAAATTATACAGCGACTCTGCCCGGCATTTCGATTCGCTTGAATATCGAATACTGGATGCTCTTGGAAATGTTATTTGGATCGAAAACAAGATTTCTTTGATTCGCGATCCCAGGGGCAAGATTCAAAAAGTTTTCGGCGTTATAAACGATATTAGTCTTTCTAAGCGGGCTGCCGAAGAGCTGCGTAAATCCACAGAAAATCTTAAAGAGCTTAACGAAACAAAGGACCGGTTCATATCAATAATTTCTCACGACCTGCGCACGCCGTTCAGTTCAATACTTGGTTACACGGACATACTTCTTAACGATGATGATCTTACAGAGGATAAAAAACGCGAGTACATCGAGTATATCCAGGAGTCGTCTCAGAGCATGTTATCGCTTGTTAATTCTCTGCTCGATTGGACGCGTCTTCAAACCGGGCGGGTTAAGTTTGAACCGGAGCGGGTAAACGTGAAAGATCTTGTTTCCAAATCCGTACAAATGCTTTCAGGCGCGGCGATGCAGAAAAATATCAAGATATCGTCCGGACTTACAAAAGATTTTTTTGTACACGCCGATGAAGAAATGCTTATGCAGGTTTTTAACAATCTTATTTCGAACGCTATAAAGTTTACTAGGACGGATGGAAAGATTGCTATTAGCGCTCAAGCCGATATCGAGAAGCGGCAGGTTAGATTCGGCGTTAAGGACGACGGCGTAGGAATTAAAAAAGAAAATTTAGTTAAACTGTTTAAGGTCGATTCGAAATATACAACGCCAGGTACTTCCGGCGAGAGAGGAAGCGGGCTCGGATTATCACTCGTTCAGGAAATTGTTAAAAAGCACGGCGGCGAAATTTGGGTTGAGAGCGAATACGAAAAGGGAAGCGAGTTTATATTTACCATTCCGGTGGCTTCAAGTTATATTCTTTTGGTAGAAGACGTGAGAATGGACCGATTGCTCTACACAAAACTTTTGAAAAGTCTTATGCCCAGTTACAATATTTTGGAAGCAGAAGACGGAAAAAAAGCCCTTGAAATGATTAAACAATTTTCACCTGCGATCGTTATTACGGATCATAAGATGCCGATTATGAACGGTTACGATATGGTTAAGCAATTGAGCTTCTCTGACTTAAAGTATAAACCGCCGGTTATTCTATTAAGCAGCGAGATTACCAAAACAATCGAGAGCGAGTATAAAGAATTGGGAGTTGAATTTATATTTCAAAAACCGGTTAGTCTCGGAAATTTTAAAAACGCAATTGAACAATCAATGCGTAAAGCAATTTTTAGTTAGGTTTTTCCTCTTTTAATTTAAGTACTGCGCCGCTTACCGGTTCCAGTTTTATTTTTCCGTTTACTTCACTAAGCGGTCTTATGCCGGCTTTATCTTTGTCAACAAGAACTTCCCAGCTTCCTTCCGGTAAAGAAAATTCCAATTTCTCTTTTTGATCCGCATTGAACAGAACCATGAATCTTTCGTTTTTATAATTCACCGAATACGCGAGCCCAAATTTGCTTTGAGGATTATCCATGAATGAGATATCTTCATAATCGGCTCTTCGAAACGCGGCGTAAGTACTGCGCAGCGAAATCAATCCTTTGTAATAATCAACCAGTTCCTGGTTGATCGATGCGTGTTTGTAGTTTATGTAGTTTGTTTCGTTATCCTTGTTGTAAGTATTATGATCGATCTTTCCTTTTTCAGGATCGTTCACTTTTATGTTGAGCGGAATTACTTTTGTACGGGCAAATTCCTGTCCTTCCGAAATCATTGTAATTCCTTGAGAAGTAAAAAGAAAGAGCGCTCCAAGCTTGTTCAGCTTCATTTGGTACGGAGAAAGTTTTACAAATGAATCCACATCCTTAATAATTTTATCCGGATCAACCTCGCGGGAGCCGATCCGTATGAAATCGCCAAGTGTATATCCGTCGTGAGATTCAAGATAGTTAACCGAGTGTTCTTTCTTCTCGAATAGTCCAAGACTGTCGCGCGTTAATGTTCCGTTGACGTAACTCTTAATCCGTTTTGGAGAATTATTTCCGTACCATTTGCCGAATATCCATCCGAGGCCGTCGTTTGGATTTTCGCCTTTAATCCCGTTGCGGATCTGGTCGTTCCAAGCGCCCCAGCCGTGCATTGAAAAACCATGCGGGTCGTAACCGCCGCCCCACGGCTCGCAGACAAAAACAACATCTGGATTTGTTTTCTTTGCTTCCTTGGTTATTGCGTCGATGGTTTCCCAGTCAATTAATTTCCCAAGATCAAAACGGAAGCCGTCGATGTGGTATTCTTTCATCAAGTATAAAATACTTTCGACAATCAATCGGCGCACCATTGGTCTCTCGGTTTTCAAATCGTTGCCGCAATAACTTTCCGAAATGTAATTGCCTTTATTGTCAAGGCGGAAATAATATTCTTTATCGATCTGTTTGAGATTCCCGATTTCGTATTCCGAGAGATGGTTGTACACCACATCCATTATAACGCCGATGCCTTCTTTATGAAATGCTTTAACCATATTCTTAAACGCTTCGATTTGTGAAGCATCTTTACCAATCCATTTATTCCATTTCAACTTGTCGGTTCGCTCATTGTAGTAAGCCGCCGGCGCAAAAAAGTTTGAAGTCATGTAACCCCAATGATTGCGCTCGTACAGATTCCAAGTGTTGAATTTTCCATTCATGGAATCTTTGTAAGGAATTTCTATGTTGCCGAATTCCTGGGCGGGTAAAAGTTCTACAGTATTAACACCGAGCGATTTAATATAATTTAGCCCGCCTTTTCTTCCTTTTTCAGTAAGACCGTTATAAGTGCCGCGTCTTTTTACGCCGGAGGATTTATCTTCCGTCATATCGCGCACGTGCATTTCATAAATTATAAGATCGCGCCAGTCGCGGTTAACCCAGCCGGTCTCTTCCCAATTGTAAGGTTTATCTTTTACAACGATCGATTTTCTCGGATTCATGTACGTGGTAAAAGAAGCAACCGCCTTGGAATAGGGATCGACGCAGAGCGGCATATTCGTATTTTCCAAATTATCACCGGCATGATAAACCTTGTAGCCATAGAACTTTCCGTATAATTCTTTATTTATAGATATTTCCCAAACGCCGTTTTCATCTTTCTTCATCATGAATTCTTTACCGCTTAAACTCTCCGGTCTATTAAACAGACAGAGCTTTACCCGGACGGCCGAAGGAGCAAAAAGCGCAAAGTAAGTTTTCCCTTTTTCTACAAAGGAGCCGAGTTTTTTATCGGAATAAAATTTATCGAGCTCTTTGTATCGATGAAGAAATTCGGTTGTATCTATCGATTTATTTACCGAGATAGTCTCTTTAAGAAACAAGGTTTCTCCGTTTAAATTTTTAAAGGTTGCGGTGGATAAAACAAGGGCAATTCCTATACTAATAATCGAATGTCGTTTCATATTTGTTTACCTGCCTGGCCTGAATATTTCAACATAAGATATCTGCCAAATGTCTGATTATAAAATTACTTGAAAAGTTCCAGCTTGAAATTATTTGTATCGTCTACCATAATATCTAGAATTCTTTTTGATGAATCATATTTTACGTTTTCTTCAGGAAGAATCTTGTTGTCTACAACAACCTTTCCAGGTTTGTCTATTTGTACAAAACTAAACAAATATTTTTTACGATCCGTCTTGAACCCGTTTTTAATCTTTGATACAGTTAAAGAAATATTTCCCGCCGAATTTTCCATGGAAAATTTTGTCAACGAGTATTTCCCGTCTTCGTACTTGTATGTTTCGCCGTCATCTTCATAGAGAGAATATTCGGATTTACCGGAAGGAAAGATAAGCATGTCAAGCTCTTCCATTTTCTTTTCGCCAACATAATTTTGAACCTGCTGCATCGGGATTATTCCGCCGGCTTTAACGTAGAGCGGAATTTTGTCAATCGGCACTTCAACTATAATCCAGTTTCCGCCGATAACTTTTTTATTGTTGTTCCAATCATACCATTCGCCGGACGGCAGATAAAGTTTTTTAAATCTGTCGTACGAGTTAACAACCGGCGCGACCAAA
>JAKAHQ010000033.1 GCA_021814855.1 Bacteroidota bacterium
AAAGAAGCTAAACGAAAACTGAACCAATTATGAAAAAAATATTAGCGTTTTTTATTATAAGCTTTAGCTCGGTTTTATTCGCACAGAATGAGCAGCAGGGAATTGAACTGCCAGATTTTGTAATCACGGGCAAACAAACAATTAATATTCCTACTGCAAAAAAACCAAAGCCGGAGTTTATTCCGACTCTCTCCCAGGCATTCTTCACGCCAACTTATAACCCGGAAGAACTGCCGCTTATGATTTCATCGGACCCTGTTTCCATTATCCCTTCCATCCAGCCGTATAGTGATTACTATAATTTTTCTCTCAAAGTACAAGCCGGAAGATATTCTTTTCCGACTGGAGAGTTTAACATTAATCAATCGCTGGATAGCTACCTCTTTAACGCAAAGGTCTGGGGATCGAACATAAAGGATTATGTGCCTAACTCCGGCTTCAATACTTCCGGCGTTTCTATGACGCACGAATTTTTTATCAGTACGCGTTCGGGATTTCTGCCGGGAACGGTTATTAAAATTTCCGGAGATTACTCAAGAGATTCTTACCGGTTGTTCGCTTCGCAGGACCCGTCATTCTTGCGGGAAACAAATAAAGGAAGCGGTTTGCTTTCTATTTCGAGCAGACTGAACAGGTGGATAAATTACGGGGCAGCAGTAAAGGGAAACATATTAACCGCCGGCGAAAATAATTTTAAGGAAGTACTTCTGAATCCTAACGCCTATTTCGACTTTAAATGGAATAATTTCATGTTCGGTTTCAAAGGAGATTATGAAAGACAAAGTCTCACTAATAATTTAGGCGCAGATAATTCCTATAATTTTTATTCCGGCGAAGGTTATATTAAACTCATGCCCTCGGATAATTTCCGGTTTACCGCGGGCGCTTCTTATTCGGCCTCTGGAAACAACTCGCTCTTAACACCGTTCGGTTCGGTAGAATTTAAATTGAACGACAATCTTACGCTCGATGCTGAATTTAAACCTCAAGCTAAGTTCTATACCGTAAATGATCTCTTGAAGAAAAATATCTACTATAATTTCGGTGTAAACGATAACATATTCGAAAAATATGATAACAATATAACCGGTATGGTTCGTTACGAATACGATAAATATATAACCTTTGCTCTTTCCGGCGGCTATCAAAGTATAAAGAACTATCTCTACTTCGACGACTCGGCAAACCCGGGCAAGTTCGATCTTAAGACATCGTCCGTCGCTAAAGTTTTGTTTTCTAAGCTGGATTTTTATTATTATACAAGTATCTACGGTTTCTTTATTGGAGAAATGACGTACAAAGACACGAGAAACGATTCGGATAATAAAATTCCTTACGAGCCGTTGCTTTCATCAAGTTTAACTTACGGCTACGATTTTGATTTTCATCTCGGTTTACGAGCGAGCTATCATATAGCTATGAATTCGTACACGGATCTAGCCAACACGAATAAACTGGAAGATTATCACAATCTTTCTTTCGCCTTAGATTACGAATTGTTAACCGGATTAAAATTAACGGCGGACTTTCAAAACATCTTGAATAGAAGTAATTTTGTTTGGAGACAGTATCAGGAAAAACCATTTGATATTCTTGCAGGAATTGAATACAGATGGTAATATTACTTGAGAAAAATTAAACGGGATGAATTTAAAAGACCTTCAAATAAAAATAGCCGATGTACTTGGTGTATCGTCTTCTCAAAAGGAATTGGCCTACGAGACTTTCATAGAAAAGGTATTGGAAAGTCTTCACGAAGGTCTGACTTTAAAAGTGCCCCGTATTGGATTTTTCCAATTGAAACCGTCCGACCAACAGGATAGCAGCGGACGCACAATAATATTTTCCAACCTGTTTGAAGATTTTGATCGAGATTCCAGAAATTTGTATTTAACGCTTGATGTGACTCCAAAATCAAAAGGTAAAACCGAACTTGATGCAAACGTATTCAGCATAGGCGTTGGAAAACCTTTGCTGCCTCTCGCGGATGAAGAAATGCCCGATTCGGAAACTTCTTACGCGATGTTGAAGAAGTCTATTGATGAAAGAGCAAAAGAACTAATTATTGAGTCGGATCAAATTCCAAACTTCGATTTGTTTGACGGTTATTATAGTGAGAATAACGAATCGGCGGGCGAAGGAAACAAAATAAAAGACACGCTTTCAACTCTTACTTCTGAAATAAAAGATGAAAATGTTAAGGAAGTTGAAAATCCGGCAGAAGTTCCGGCGAATGATGAAACACCGGATGTGGAAATTCATGAAAGCGAGGAATATTACAATGCTGCCGATACCGTAAGCGCGGAGGTTAATCCTGATATTGCCGATGAAACTTTCGACAAGACCGATAGAGAGAATGAGGCAGAATTACCGCACGAGGAAATCAATAATGAAAAACCCGAAATTACAGAACCGCTTCAGGAAATTTCGCTTGCCGAATTGCTCGGCGAAACAATTTCCGGCACGGATGATAATATTTCCCATGAGGTAAATGAGCCGGATCATCAAGAAGAACAACCGTCATTAAGTATAAATGAATTTTTAGCTCAAGATATTCCTGAAGCGGAAGAAATGCCAGGCGAGCAATCATTTGAAGAATCACCGGAACCTTTAGAAGCAACCGGAACTGTAAATATCGAAACCTTTCTGAATCAGGAAGAGCAAGAGCCGGTTGCCGAAAATTTGGAGGAACAGTTTGAATCTCAATTATCGAATGAACTAAGCGAGGATTCAATTATTGATGAAAATATCAATACCGATTTGATAGCCGGCCAGGATGTTGAGGATACCGGCGAGAAAACGGAAGATGTTTCTGAGTTACATGTTGATAAGCGGACAGATGAAGTTCCGGACGAAAATCACGAAGCAGAAGAAGACCTTGTTTTAGAGGAAGACAAAAAAGTTGATCTTAAAAAAGATCTGTTTGCCGAGCTCGATGCTAATATAGAGGATTTTAAAACAATAGAAGAAAATGAAAGCGAGAGTTCGAATTTGAATCTCCCGGTTGACGAGACTACCGGGGATATTACCGAAGATATTGCTGATGAAGAAGATTTATGGCTTAAAGAAGATGAAACTACTGGTGAAAAGGTTGAGTGGAATTGGGGAGATGAATTAAAAGAGGAGTTTGGAATAAACCGCTTTGAAGGCGAAGAAGCAAAGTATGAGATGGTGGATGATAAGGAGTTGGAGAATAAAGACGATTCGATTTCCAGCAATAAATTGTATAAAGATCTTTTTGCGCAGCTCGAGAAAGCGATTGAAAAAGAGAAAACCATTTTCGAAGACGACATAAAAAATGACGATTGGAAAGTCGATAAAGAAGAAGAATCCCAACCGAAATTTCCTACAAAAGAAGAAAGGCCTGTAAATAAATTTTCCATCAAGGATGATGAAAAAGTATATTTGGAATTTTCCAACCCTCCGACTAAATATGAATTTGTTGCCGCCAAAACTCCGGAACAAAACAAACGAATGTCGATCGTTCTTGAGGAAGAGCCGAGGAGGCGTACATATTCGAGGGAAAATTTGCCGCCGGCGCCTTCAAAACCGGAAAAAGATAATTATTTCGGAAAGATATTCATTCTGATTTTTTCGGCCTTCATAGTTATCTCAGCTTCCATCTATTTTCTTCTAAGGAACAACAGTCAGCAGAAAACCTCGATAGCTAATAATGCCGTTGCGCAAAAGCCGCAATCGGAACAATCAGTTGTCGATTCTATCATTCAAGCCAATGTTAGAAAATCCAATGTCGATTCAACAAGGATCGGGCTGGACGATTTTGATAATTTTCCCACAACGGCAAAACCGCCTGTCCCTATAAAATCCGGCGGCAGTGATGAATCTTTAACTGCAAAAACCGGCATTAATAATGCGGTATCAACAAAGACAAATTCGGAATTAACTGCCAAAAAAGAAAGTCCCGTTAAATCCTCTGCCGCGGAAAAAAGCGACGACAATTCGATGTACCGGACTCTAACCGCCGATACTCGTGTAAATAAAACTATTTACTTCGACGGAACAAAATATAATTTTCAAACTTCATCGTGGCGGAATAGAGACAAAGCAGAACAGGAAGCCAAGCGTTTAAGACGGCTGGGATTTAAGGCGTTTATTGTTAGCGCGTATCTTCCCCAAAAGGGAGGCACATGGTACCGGGTCCGGATAGGTTCTTTCAACTCTCAAAATGAAGCCCAGGATTTCATGAATAAAAATAAATTTTAACTTGCGGATTTTATTTTATGAAATGGTTGGAATTATTTTTAAACCCCTCAATTGAGATTTGGATTCTAATCCTTAGTTTAATTTGGATTATTGCAATTGCCTTAAGAAAAATCAAAATGATTAATGAGGCAAAATCCGCTATACCTTCATTCGCAATTAAAATTAGAGCACTGCTGAAAAAGAATAATTTTAATGCCGCTTTGGAATTTTGCATGGAAGATAAATCGGCAATTTCTAATATTGTAAGAAGGGGATTGAAAAAGCACAAGTTTGGTAAAGCCAGGTTTGAAGAAGAACTCGATGCCTCCGGTCAATCGGAAGTAGTTAAGCTGGAAGAAAATATGGGCGCTCTGGCTGCTGTCTCCGCCGCCTCTCCGCTGGTAGGATTTTTAGGAACTGTATTAAGTATTGGCTCGCTGTTTAGGATGCTGGAAAATCCGCAGAACAATGCTACGTTCGGAGATTTTTCTGATGCAATCTGGAATGCATTAGTCTCCTCCGGACTCGGCATTTTTGTGGGAATTGTTGCTGTCATTGTATATAATTATCTCGTAAATAAAATTTCGAAAGCAGTAATCGATATGGAGAGAATTGCGTCGGAGATATTCGATCTCATAGAAATTCCTGAAAACGAAAGCGGCCCCGATGAATTTGAGAAGGAGAATGCCAAAGAATGAAGCCGGGCATTCGACATAAATCAATTGAAACATTTCATTTCACTTTGGCGTTAAATGTGATAATGATACTCCTTGTTTTCGTGATTGTAATATTTGCATCATTGCATAGATACGGTGTGAGAATAAAATACACCGAAACGAATATGAATACAGCAACGGCGGGCAATGAAACAATTGTCTTAAATGTAGATACAGATAAAATGCAGCTGGCAGGCCGAACGATTTCTCTTGCCGATTTGCCTGCTGAGTTAAAACGATTAAAGAAGAGTAAGAACCTGGATTTTATTATTCAGCCGACCGCTTCTGCCAAAATAAATTTTGTTCGGAATATAATTAGTTCGCTTAAGAATAATGGAATAAATAACGTAACATTGCAAACGGATTTAGCGTCATTCTAATGTCATTTAAAGGTCCCAAATATATTTCGTATTTATTTTCAATTTCTATTCACGCAATTTTTATAATTCTGCTTGTTCTCACAAACTTATCTCCAGGCACGCCGGAAGAAGAATATGTTTTGGTTGGTTACGGACCAGGATTCGGTTCGGGAGGCAAAGGCGGGAGCGGGCAGACGGATCAATCGGATAAAAATTCGCCGGTAGCAGAAACACCTCCAGAAAAAAAGGAGAAGGATAAAAAAGTTGAGCTGCCGAAAGCAGAGCCTGTAAAAGACGATGACCAAATTGCAAGTTCGGATAAGAATAAAAAAGAAAATAACTCCGACAGCAAGTTGAAGCCGCTGCTCAAAGGCAACACAAAGGGAGACGGTTTTGGATATGGCGGAGAAGGCACGGGCGGAGGTGGCGGTTTCGGTTTTGAACTTGATTTCGGAGGAAACGGCAAAAGAAGAATTTACAGTTATAGTTTGCCTGAGTACCCCGAAGGTGTATCTAAAGAAATCGATTTACGACTACGCTTTACAATTTTACCGGACGGAACCGTTAGTAGAATAGTTCCGTTAATTAAAGCCGACGCGCAATTGGAAATGGCCGCGATAAACTCTTTGCGTCAATGGCGCTTCGAGCCGCTTCCGCAAAATGCAAAACAAATGGAACAGACCGTTGTAATTACTTTTCCGTATCGCCTTCAGTAATATCCTGCGGCGTTTCTTTTTCTCCGTAATAAAACCTGTAAAAAAAGAATTCCACTATCGATAAAAGAGTGAGGGAAATTGTATCCCCGTCGAATTGAATTCCGAATCCTTTACTGTCGATAAATAATTTAACTACCGCGGTGGCAATCGACCAGCCAACGGCAAACAAGATTATTATCAACGCAAAATTGATGAAAGCCGATGAGAGCGATTCATCCTGCCATTTCTTTGTGAAAATGATCAGTATAAAAAATAGGTGCG
Source organism: Bacteroidota bacterium (assembly GCA_021814855.1). Next base: position 6,256 of record JAKAHQ010000033.1, read on the forward strand.
CAGAAAAAATTAAAGCGGAAATCATTTTTGATAAACCTTCTGCATATTAAATTTTTTTAAACGTTGCCGGTTCTGCTGTTTATTATTTTCGATCCGACCAATCCGCCGACAATACCGAATACGATATTAACAAGAAAATTATTAACGACCACGGAAAGCGTATAAAACCAGGAGAATCCGTAGGTAAGTATATCGCTTCTTACTTTTTGGAATAATGATATTACCTCGTTCTTAATATCTTCCGTAACCGGAAATCCTTGAATCATTCTTTGAAGTTCAGGGAAAGCGGCTATTACATCGTTCTGCTTTGTAACAAAAGTAATAAACAATTCAAACACGGTTCCAAACAAAGCCGCATAAAAGCCGGTTATTAAACCGATCATTAATGCTTTCTTGGCGGAGATAAAGCCAAAGGAGTTGGTCGCTCTTTGATCGAGCAGGAGCGCAAGAAACGCTGCAAGAGGCATTATCATACAACATGAAAAACTTTTAACGAATGGCACAATCTGTAAAACCCCTGCACCAAAACCGCAGACTAATGAAGGCAGATATTTTTTCACACTCGGTTGCTCTTTAATTCGGCAAATAGTTGATTCAACGCGCTGTAAAGATATAAAAATCCGGTCGAACCCAAAAGAATTCCCGTTGAAAAAGCTATAGTCTTTGAATAGTGATATATATTTAATGTGTGGAATATTACATCTGCGGCCAATGGAATGCTCGCATAAAAAAGATACTTTATTTTATGAATAGATTTCAGTTCGATGAAAAGAGACGCGAAACTACAAATAAGCAGACCAATATAAATTCCGGAACACCTTGCGCATACCAGCGTTTCGTAGTGATCAGATTTGATTAGCCGTTCTGGAAGCTGATGACAAACAAGCGAATAAGATTTTTCTAGAAATGGAATCGCTAATACTAAGGTTTGATTTATTGGAATAAGCCACTCGGAAAATATTCCTGCACACCAAATTAGAATTGCAAGGAAGATTAAAATCCGAAATGATCTATTCATGATTATTTTTGCAGAACTATCTTGTAAACTAAGATTGTCTCTTTTGTCAATATAAAGAGTTCCGAATTCATTGCACATGCATCCATAATGTCAGCGTCGATCTTAGGAGTAAGAACTATAGGGTTAAGCGTTCCGTTTTCCAAATCCGTATTTGAAAATACAGCCACCTGTTTTTTATCATTAACGGATATTAATTGTAAGAATGAGTTAATGTTTGTTGGTATGAAAGGTAATGAGAATTTCCTGATTCCGTTGCCGAATTGATCGAACTCTACAACCGAAGGCGGATCAACCGCAAGCAGTTTAATGCTGCTCGTAATAGCAAAACTTACAGGGTTCGAAAGCGAGTACAATCCGGCATCAAAACCGCCGATGGTTGTTTGGAATTCTCCGCGTAGATTAAATTTTAGAATTCTCTTGTTATCGGAATCCAAAATAAAAAAGTCTCCCTGATTGGATACGGCGGAACAAGTAGGGTAATTAAACACGTAGCGGGAATCGGTTGAATTTTGAGTCGATAGTTGAGAAAGAAAATTTAAATCTTTATCGAAATATTGAATCCTATTATTATTCTTATCGGAAACATAAACATTCAACGAAGTGGCAAAAACATCTACCGGATCATCGAACGCCGAAGACTGCCATCCGTAACCGCCAATAAATTTAATTACGTTTCCGAGCGTATCAAGTTTTATCAATTCGTTTGAGGTTGTGTCTGTTACAAAAACAAATCCGGCTGAAGTGAATGAAAAAGACTTTGCCCCTTTAAAAGAACCGAGTTGTTTTTCGAAGATCAAGGATTGTGCAGAGCACATGAAGGAATTAAATAATATCCCGGCGATCAATATGTTAATAATTCTTTTCGACATATAGTTTTAATTTTGATAGGATAAAATAAAAAAGCCGGTTGGTATAAACCGGCTTTCAAAAACAAAAAATTTGTTATCGGGATGTTCCGAAAATTGTATAGGAAAATGTTCCTCTAGGACCGGAGACAGTAATTATTAATGTCGAATTTTTCAATTCATCAGTTTTAGGGTCGCTGTCTCCAATTGTAACTTTGAAATCAGTAATATTCGCTCCGCCGGTTAATGCATCTGGAATTGAATAGGATGTCGGGCTGGCAGTTAATGTGCCTCCCTGGGCATTAAACGAAATCGAATTATCGGAAGAGATCGGATTGCCGTTGACATCCGTGATGGAAAACGTAAAGGTTTGGCTTCCGCCGTTGTCTAATGCAAATGAAGTCGGATTTAAATTCGATAGCACAGGGTCGCCCGAAAGTAAACGAATAGTATAAGTCGAAATTGTGTCGGCGGTTTCAGTTATAGTTTTTGCAGTAACTTTAAAGAAGCCCGGGCCCCAATACGGACTGGAGCCATCGTTAGGTAAATTGGGATTTCCGAATGTTGCTAATGTGGATTTCGCTCTTCCCAAATCGTCTGTGTATACAAATCTTCCAATCACCCCACTGGTTGTACTAAAATAAACGGCTGTGTTTTCTCTTACGGGATTCGAATATTTATCTCCCAACAACGCAACAAAAGATATTTCTTTATTCAGCACACCAAGATACGGGTAATTTAATTTATCGCTGGCAACCGCAAACCTTTCCTGAACCGGGAATCCGCTGTAGATTGTAAACGGAATAGGTTTGGATTGAATTACCTTATTCTTCCAAGTAAACTTAGCGATTAATTGAATTACTCCCGCCTTTGTACCGCTGTTTAGTGTTACGGAAACTTTTCCGTCCGCATTGGTTTTATCATGTGTTGGAAAAAGATATTCTCCTCCGCCGGCAGTGCCGCCGAATTCAAATGAAACATCAACCGCACTATCCGAATTAATCGGGTAGCCGCTTGAATCTTTTACCTGGAAGATAAATGTTGCCGATTCAACCGCTCCCGTTTCTTTTACTCCAACACTGTTTGCACTTTGCGAAAACAGATCAATTGAAGCGGGGCTTCCCGAAGTTGCCGGAATTACAGATGAAGCCTTTAACCTAATTGTCGGAACATTTATGGTCTGATCGATAACGGCAAAAACATGGATTGTATCTGGGATATATCCTTCTTTGAAAGCTATCAAATTGAGATCGCCGCCTTTACTTAGAGTAAGGGCAAGATTAAATTTGCCGTCGCTGTCGGTTAAGACGCCCTGAGTTGTTGTATCAATTGCGACGTGGATAACAGCGCCTTCAATTGCATCGCCGCTGGAATTATCCACTACTTGACCGTTAAATGTTACTTTACCTGAACCGCCCATCGGATTGGTTATATTGTTCTCGTTCTTTTTAAATGAACAACTGGCAAAGAGTGAAACAATCAATAAAAAT
>JAKAHQ010000034.1 GCA_021814855.1 Bacteroidota bacterium
TTCCGATCTTCAAGTCATCGGCTTCGTAACCGGGCAGAATGTAAATCGGCACATTAAACGCTTCGATTATATCTTTAATGCGTTGTATCTGCGGTATCATATCTTCCGGCATTGCTTCACGCGACGACTTGTAATTTTCGTAGCGTTCGTGCCTAAAAGTTTTTTCTTTGGAATCAAACCCGACGGCAAGGTAATCCGGTTTTGTATCTTCGATAATTTTGAAAAGCTGATTTATAAAGCCGTAAACAGCCGAGGTTGGTTCGCCGGAAGCAGTGGTTAAAGGCCGCGAGATAAACGCGAAGTATCCTTTGTATGCCAAAGCCATGGCATCTATGATCACAAATTTTTTGGAAGACATTTTAGCTGCGCTCATCTTATCAAATCAAATTAATTTTGGTATATTTTCGCATGAAAATATGAATTCATTCAAACAATAACCACTGACTAGGTATGAAATTTTTTAGATTACTAAAAATAGTAAAACTCTACTGCTTGCTGGCGCTTCTGCCGGCTTCTGTTTTTTCCCAAAACGCCAAACAAGATTCATTTTACGTTGCAAACTGGAATGTCGAAAATTTGTTCGACACAGAAAAAGATTCCCTTAAGAACGATTCGGAATTTTTACCGGGAACAGTAAAGGATTGGAATGTAAGCAGGTTCGATCAGAAACTTGATCACCTGACTCAGGTAATTAATTACATGAATAACGGATGCGGACCGGATATCTTTTCGGTTGAAGAAGTTGAGAACCTCATGGTTATGAAATATCTCTCTTATAAATTTACTGATCGAGAATATATAGCCTGCCATCGCGATTCTCCGGATGAACGCGGAATTGACGTAGGGTTATACTATGACAGAAAAGTTTTTAGCGTTGACAGCATTGCCGCCATTCATGTAAAATTACCGGATAACAGACCAACCCGCGATATTCTTCATGTAATATTAACGCATAAGTTGAGCGGCGAGAAAATTAATATCTATGTAAACCATTGGCCTTCGCGCCGCGGGGGAGAGTTAAAATCCGAATCGAATCGTATTGCAGCCGCGGAAGTTTTGAAGAGCAGTCTTGATACTTTATTCAGTACTTCTCCAGACAGTAAAGTAATTGTACTCGGCGATTTCAACGACAATCCCGACAACAATTCGGTAGTTGGAATTCTCGGCGCAAAAAAATTCGACTGTAGCAATAATAATACCCATGAACCGGAGTTTATTAACCTTTCATATACAAAATTTGAGAAAGGCGAAGGGTCCTATTTATACCGCGGAAAATTTGAGATGATCGACCAGATGATTATCAGTAAAAATTTGTTGGGCCGAAGCGGAATTTTTTATTCGTGCGGCACATTCGATGTTGTAAAACCGCCGTTTATGATCTTTAAGGAAGGTAAAAGAACAGACGGCGCCATTCCTACTTACGAAGGATCGAAATATATCGGCGGCTACAGCGATCATTTTCCGGTAGGTGCTAAATTTTATGTGAAAGGGAATTAATGAAAAGAATATTTTTATTGTTCGGCGCCTCTGGAGAATTGGGCTCGTGCGCGGCGGAGTATTTCCCTAAAAAAGAATATGACCGTTACTACTTCTTCGGCAGGGGAGAAATAAAAATACACGGCAACAGTAAAAAGGTGGAGATAATAAAAATATCCGATCTCTCTGAAGAGAAAAATGTTGAGAATGCTTTTTTAAAGGTAGAGCGAGAAGTTGATGCATCTTATTTTCTTTTCAGTACCATCGGAGGATTTTACAGTGCCGGAGTTGAAGAAACCAAATATGAGAATTGGCTAAAGATGTTGAACATAAATTTGAACCCGGCATTTTTAATTTCCAAACATTTTGTAAAACTGGTTAAAGGAACCGCCGGAGGATCAATTTGTTTTACAAGCGCGTATTCAAGTTTTCAGCTATCGAAAGGTAAAGCCGCTTACAACGTTTCCAAAAACGCGCTTAATTATTTCATCCAATCATTTGCGCTGGAGGCCAAAAGTTATAACGTAAGCGTTAATGCAGTTGCACCGTTTGCAATAGACAGCGCGTCAAATCGAGAGTGGATTGACGATGTCTCCCGCTTAATAACTCCGCAGCAAATTTGCGACGTTGTTGAGTCTTTATTCATGAATCATTTAAAAATTAACGGCAATATTATTGGATTACCGTAGTTTATCAATATTAAATTTGAAAGTGAGAAGAGGCAAATATGAATCTTAAAGAAAAAATTAATGAAGACCTGAAGAGCGCAATGAAATCCGGCGATAAACTCCGGCTTGAAGTAATCCGTTCGATACGAGCATTAATACTTGAATTTGAAAAGAGCGGCGCTGCAAGAGAAATTACTCCGGAAGATGAGCTTAAGATGCTTACTGCCGCTGCCAAAAAAAGAAAAGAATCGATAGAGCAATTTAGAAACGGCAACAGGCACGACCTTGCCGAGAAAGAAGAAGCCGAGTTAAAAATAATTGAAGAGTATTTACCAAAACAATTAACACCGGAAGAAGTATTGGATGAGGTAAAAAAAATTGCTGCCGAAGTCGGGGCAAAATCAAAAGAAGATTTTCCCAAACTAATGCCTGCGGCGGCTAAAGCTCTTAAGGGCAAAACAGATGGTAAGCTGGTTAAGGAAATTGTTGAAAAATTTCTGGGCGGCAATTGAATTATATCGATTACATAATAATTGTAATTGTGCTGGTAGGATTTCTTCTCGGTTTTAAAGACGGGTTGGTAAGAAAAATTATCGGTTTGCTCGGATTAATTCTTGGAGTTGTAGCGGCTTATAAATTTTCCGGCATCCTCGGCAAATATTTAACCTCCTTTTTCAACGGAGATGCGTATCTCTCCAATCTTATTTCGGCTGTTCTGATTTTTCTTGTAATAATTTTACTCGCGTCGGTACTTAAACGAATTTTACATCCGCTGGACAAAGTAAACCGGCTGATGAACCAAATTCTTGGCGGCATAATAGGTGCTGTGCAAATTACTTTTTTCGTAAGCGCGTTTTTATTGTTCCTCAACATTTTTGGTTTGCCAAATGCACAACAACGCCACGGTTCGTTCTTTTACGGTTTCGTTTCGGATATAATTCCCAAAACAGTTGACTTTATTGCCGGTCCTAAACGTAAAGCTCAAGATTACATCAAAGAATACATTGAGAAAAAAGATGTCGATACGCTTTCACAAATAGACACTCTTAAAAGGAAAAATGATCACCCAAAACGTTCTAGATAAGCTTGAATACAAAAAAGTAATTTCTCAGATAGAAAAGTACTGCCTTACGGAAAACGGAAAAGATTACGTTCAGAATCTTCTTCCTCTAAATTCGATTACCGAAATCGAAATTAAAAGCAGTCAGGTTGGCGAAGCGAAAGAAATTTTAATTAAGAACGATATTCCGCCGATAGAATATTTACCCGACCTAAACGAAGCAATCTCGCGCAGCAGGATAGACGGCGCTCTGCTTACTACCCGACATATATTGGATATTTTAAAACTGGCTGAGACGTCAAGAAAGCTTTATCAGTTTTTGAAGCCGAAGGATGAAGAACATTCTTTTATCTTCGAAATAAGCCGGCAATTATTTGTTGATAAGGTATTTGAGCATTTTATTGGAAAAGTATTTACCGAGAGCGGAGAAATACAGGACGACGCGAGCCCAACACTTCGAGAAATCCGAATTGAGATTCGCGAGAAAGAAGCGGCACTTCGAAAGCAAATGCAAAGGTTGTTAAAACAATTTAGCGATTCTTACCTTGTGCAGGAAGAATATATTACCCAGCGGGACGGACGAATAGTTCTGCCGGTAAAAGCGGAACACAAACGTCATGTAAGAGGATTTGTACATTCAGAATCTTCTACGGGTCAAACAGTTTACATTGAGCCGGAAGAAACGCTGGAACTAAACAATGAAATTCTTTCGCTTGGATTTGCCGAGAAGCGTGAGATTGAAAAAATTTTACGATTGTTGACCGAACGAATTGGTCAGCAAAGCGGCGAATTAAAAAAATCGCTTTCGATAATTGCAGAAATCGATTCCATCTTTGCGCGGGCAAAATATTCTTTAGAAATAATCGGTGCTCATCCAATATTTGACGAAACAAAACCGTTTACTATGATCGATGCTCGGCACCCGCTGCTTATTAAACGCCTCGGTCATTCCAATACGGTTCCGATGAATTTAAAACTCGACGGCATCAATGTAATTTTGATCACCGGTCCCAATGCCGGCGGTAAAACTGTTACACTTAAAACTGCCGGGTTGCTGGTTTGCCTTGCGCTTGCGGCTATTCCCATTCCTGCGCATCCCGATTGCAATTTTCACTTCTTCAACAAAGTCTTGGTGGATATCGGCGATGCGCAATCGATCGAGGACGATTTAAGTACATTCAGTTCTCATCTTACCAACATTAAATTTATAATTGAAGAGGCGGATGAAAAATCATTGGTGCTTCTTGATGAAGTGGGAACCGGAACCGACCCGGCAGAAGGTTCGGCAATAGCGGCCGGAACGCTTATATCTCTTTGCGATAAAAACGCCAAGGTGCTGGCAACTACCCACCACGGCAGTTTAAAATTAATTGCCAATCAACTCAACAAATTTCAAAACGCTTCGATGGAGTTCGACACTGATCATCTAAAACCTACTTATAAGTTCAGACAGGGTATGCCCGGCTCCAGTTATGCTTTTGAAGTAGCAAACAGAATCGGTCTCGACGATAATTTTTTAGAACTTGCGAAACAATACCTGGATACGGATAAGACCAGGATCGAAGACTTTCTGGTTTCGCTTGAAAAAAAATCCAAAGATTTGCGTGATCAGCTTAACACTCTCGAACGTGAGAATGTTAGACTTAAAGGTTTAACAAATCTATACCAAGATAAAATTGAAAAATTGGAAGAGCAGAAAAAAATTATTCTATCCGAAGCCAAAGAGAAAGCAGAAAACTATCTAAGCGATGTAAACAAAAAAGTAGAGACGGCAATAAAGAATATTCGCGAATCTCAGGCTAAGAAGGAAGTTATTAAAGAAGAGAAGAAAAAAATCGAAGAGATAAAAAAAGAAAGCCAGGTTGTTTTTAAGAAGGAACAAAAAGCTGCAGCGGAAAAAGTTGAGTTGAAAATCGGCGATTATGCTTCGATAAAAGATACAACTTCCGTCGGAACAATTGATGAACTCGATAAAGAAAAAAATAAAGCAGTGCTCACGGTTGGAACGCTTAAAATCAAAACAAAATATACCGACCTGGCTCCTGCAAGCAGAACTGAATCCGGGCAAACCTCAAGAAAGATTTATGAACCGGATCAAAATGAAGTCAAATATCGTTTGGACATAAGGGGCAAAAGAGCAGACGAAGCAGAGTTCGACTTGATTAAGTTTCTTGACAATGCGTACATGATCGGCGCAGACCGCGTTGAAATACTTCATGGAAAAGGAACCGGAGCGCTGAAACAATTAGTCCAGGGAATTTTAAGAAATAATCATGCGGTTAAAAATTATTATTTTGCCGACATCGAATTTGGCGGCGACGGAATCACAATAGTGGAATTCAACTAATAGAAATGATAAAAAAAATTCTAATTGCAAATCGTGGCGAAATTGCCCACAGGATAATTAAAGCCTGTCGAGAGCTTGATATTATTTCGGTAGCAATTTATTCCGAAGCTGATAAAAACGCCCTGCATGTTCGAAGAGCTGACGAGGCCTATTTAATTGGACCTTCCCCGGCCAGCGAATCTTACCTCAATAAAGAAAAAATAATATCGCTCGCAAAAAATATCGGTGCCGATGCTATTCATCCCGGGTACGGATTTCTTTCCGAGAATGCTGAGTTTATCAAGATGGTTGAGAATTCAGGAATTAATTTCATTGGCCCATCGTCCAAATCCGTATCGATGATGGGAGAAAAAACTTCCGCAAGGCGATTGATGGAAGCTAACGGGGTGCCGATTGTTCCAGGAACTACTAAACCCATCGATAGTATTTCGGAAGGTCTGAAGATTGGCGAAAAAATCGGTTACCCGGTGATGTTGAAAGCCGCTGCCGGAGGGGGCGGGAAAGGAATGCGAAGAATCGATAATGAAAAAGATTTTGAGTCATCCTACAATCAAGCGAAGAGCGAATCGTTAAAGGCGTTTGGAAACGACGAAGTTTATATCGAAAAATTTATAGAGAATCCGAAACACATCGAAGTTCAAATTCTTGCCGATAAGTGTGGAAATTATATTCATCTTTTCGAACGCGAATGTTCCGTACAGAGACGGCATCAAAAGGTAATTGAAGAAGCGCCGTCGTCGTCTGTTGACGAATTAACGCGACAAAAAATTACTTCAGCCGCTATTGAAGCCGCTAAGGCATGCGGTTATTACAACGCCGGTACAATCGAATTCCTGATGGATCGAAACAAGAATTTTTATTTCCTCGAGATGAATACCCGTCTGCAAGTGGAACACCCGGTAACGGAAATGATTACGGGTGTTGATATAGTTAAACAGCAGATAAAAATCGCATCCGGTGAAAAATTGGAATTAAAGCAAAGCGATTTACGGATTCACGGTCATGCAGTAGAATGCAGAATCTACGCCGAGGATGTTGATAATAATTTTGCGCCGTCGATTGGTAAAATTACACATCACCGTTTAACATCTGGGCCCGGAATCCGGATTGACCGCGGCATCGACGTAATGAGCGAAGTACCGGTCTATTACGATCCCATGCTTGCCAAAATGATAGCGTGGGGCTCCGATAGAAATGAAGCTATTGTAAGAATGAAGCGCGCCCTAACGGAATATCAAATAAGCGGGGTGGTGACAAACATACCGGTTTTCACCTGGATCTTAAAACAGAAAAAATTTCTTGACGGCTCATTCGATATAAATTTTCTGGATAACGATTTTCTGCCGCTTGTTCCGAATAAGTGGAAGGATGAATCGGCAGCTGACTACGAAGAGATAGCCGCTGTATTCGCCGCGCTGATTAAATTTAATGAGGAAAAAACCGGGTCGGGAATCAATTCGGTTAGCAGCAACAATTCATGGCGGGGTCAGTTTTATGAATGAATTTATTGTTACTATAAACGAAAGAAAACATAAAGTAAAAATTTTTGAGGACGGCAAAATTGCCATCGGCGATAAGACCGTGCCTACCGAAATTACACGTTTAAGCAGCAATACGTATTTATTCCGTTACGGAAAAAAAGTTTTTGAGATAGCAACAAATAAAATCAGCGGTGGTAGATTCAGCTTTTTAATATGCGGTTGGCAGCTTGAAGCCACCGTACGCACCGTATTGCAGGAAGCGGCAAGCCAGATGAAACAGAAAAATCTTAATGGCGGCCACGTATATGAGATTAAAGCGCCGATGCCCGGTTTAATTCTGAAAATGAAAAAGAAAATAGGCGAGGCGGTAAATTCCAATGAAGCAATTCTGTTGCTGGAAGCAATGAAAATGGAAAATGAAATTCGTTCGCCGAGAGACGGTATAATTAAAAAAATTTTTTACTCCGAGGGGCAATCCGTTGAGAAAGGATCTACTATTATGACAATCGAATAGTAAATCTTTTTTGCTTTTAGAAAACAAATACTTATATTTTCCGAGAAATTTCACAAAACAAGAGGAGGTTGTGTGAAGAAATTAGTTACTTTATTTTTAGCTTGCGTTGTATTTGCAGGCACTGCATTTGCAGGAGGTTTTCAGTTAAATGAACACGGTGCGCGGGCAATGGCTATGGCCGGTGCGTTTACCGGTTTGGCTAACGATCCGTCGGCAATTTATTTTAATCCTGCCGGTATTACACAGTTGGAAGGAACAAATTTTTATGCCGGAACAACGATGATCCTTCCGCTGTCATCCTATACTTCTCCAAAACCGTTTCAGAGTGAAACCGAGATGATAGGACAGACTTTTAATATTATTAATTTTTATGCTACTCAAAAAATCGGAAATAGACTTGCCGTTGGCGTTAGCGTTAACAATCAATTCGGTCTTGGTACAAAATGGCCGGATAATTGGGCAGGCAGATATTATGCTGTTGAGACGGAAGTAAAAACTTTCTTCTTCACACCTGTAGTTGCTTATAAGATTTTGGATAATCTTTCCATAAGCGCTGGCGCAACAATTGCCATTGGTAATGTTAAAATATCTCGCAAAAATCCGCCGACACAATTAAGCGCTAATCTTACTATACCGGAATTTCTGGTTACAATGACAAGCGATAATACAACCGCCGTTGGTTTTACAGCCGGCATTTTGTGGAAAGTTACAGATAGATTCCAGGTTGGCGCAAGCTATAGAAGCGAGTCAAAATTTGATTTTACCGGTACTGCTACAAGCAACCCCGCAAGCTTCGGTCCTATTCCATTGCCAAACGGAAGCATTTCAGCCCCGCTTACAACGCCGCAAAATGTTTCTGTGGGTTTAGCTTATATGCCGAACGATATGTGGACTGTTACTGTTGATGGTCAATATGTTGGTTGGTCGTCGTATAATACATTAAGCGTTACGGGAGTCATTAATAGCTCGGTTCCAAGAAATTATCAGGATACCTATCTGGTACGCGCAGGTGCTGAATATAAAGCTACAGATTTCTTCAGCATAAGATTCGGTGTTCTTTACGATCACAATCCGGTTAAAGACGCTTATGTTGAACCAACCCTTCCAGATGCAGATCGTATAGCATTGAATATAGGATTTGGCGGAAAGTTAACAAGCCATCTCTCAATAGACCTTGCTTATATGTACGAAGGATTTAGAGATCGCGTTGTATCGAATTCGTATTTCGGTTTTAACGGAACTTATTCAAACCAAGCTCATTTATTCGGGTTAAACTTAGCTTATAGTCTCTAAGTTTTATTTTATTACGGGATGGCATTGTTATGCCATCCCTTTTTTATTAATGATTATGAAAAGATTAATCCTACTTTTTCTTGCCGCTGTTCTGCTTTATTCCTGTTCATCATTCGAAACCGCCGTTAAGCAAGAACAAAAAAAGCCGCCGGAAGTCTATGTGTTCGACGATGTAAGCAAGGTTGATACCGCTAAAGCCGATACAACAAAAAAGCCCGTTCCCCAAACGGAAGTTACGGAAGAAAAACCTGCCGAACCGGTTTCCGTAAAATCATTTATTGTACAGGTTGGAGCTTTTACTTCAAAAGAAAGAGCCGAAGCATTCATAAAAGAAAATCAAAACAAGATTTTACAGAAGATGAATGTTTCATTCAGCAATCAAGTGCAACTGTATGTTGTTCAATTGCCTTCGCTCTCTTCAAGGGAAGAAGCGGAGAAGCAGCGGAATGAACTGTGGAAAATTCCAGGATTTAAAGATGCCTTCATCATAGCAATTGACGGACAAAAGTGAACTCGGCATTTCACAATATTCTTATTACCTTGCTCTCATTCGTATACGTTTTTGGCGTTGTGGGAGTTATGGATTTTTTCGTTAAGAAAGGTTTATCGCAGGACATTTCCCGAAAAGTTGTGCATATCGCCGCTGGTTCCTAGATCGGAA
>JAKAHQ010000035.1 GCA_021814855.1 Bacteroidota bacterium
ACTCCATAGTTATCAAACAATCTGTTTATCACAAATGATTTGGAGTGAATGTGGGAAAATTCAAATATGTTATTAAAAGAAGCGGGGCTGTGGTTCCATTCAATGCGGACAGAATAGCCAATGTTATTTACCGCGCTGCAGTTGCTGTAGGCGGACGCGATAAGGAAAAAGCGGAGGAACTTGCCAAACAGGTAATCGATGTGATGAACGAAAAATTTGTAGAGGGATATAAACCGCACGTCGAAGAAATCCAGGATATTGTCGAAAAAGTTTTGATTGAGAACGGACATGCCAAGGTTGCAAAAGAATTTATTCTCTATAGGGAAAATGCGGCGCAGAGAAGGCGCGCGGATTCTCGTCACTTTTCAAAACCTAACGAGCTGATCCCCTGGAAAAAAGTATGGCGCTCGCTCGATTGGGCAGTATCACATAATCTAAACACAATCGATTCCGTGAACGAAAGAATTAGGAAAGGAGATTTTCCTCAAATTGTTCACGAGGCAGAATCTTTTTACGAAACACAGCTTGATACGGCAGCCGAATTGATTAAAGAAAGAAGCGACGAACTTAAAATGGTAATGGTAAGCGGCCCTTCCTCTTCAGGAAAAACTACAACTACGATGAAGCTTGAAATGCGTTTGAATAAAATGGGAATGAGCTTCGTTCCGCTTGTTGTGGATAATTATTTCTTCGACCTCGAAATGCACCCGAAAGATGAATTCGGCGATTACGATTTTGAGACCCCTCAAGCGCTTGATCTCGATATGATTAACGATCATCTTAAAAAACTGGCCGCGGGCGAAGAAGTAAAAATTCCTTATTACGATTTCAAAAACGGCAAGCGTCATCCTGATCAAACGCCGCTGCGCATCCATGAAAATGAAGTGCTGCTGATAGACAGTCTTCACGGCTTGTACCCGGATTTCAGCAAGGAAATTCCGGCATCGCAAAAATTCAAGTTGTATCTGGAACCGCTTCTGCAGATGAAAGCACCGGACGGGCAATATATCAGGTGGACCGATCTAAGGTTAATACGCCGTATGCTGCGCGATTCCGTTCACCGTGCGTACAATCCCGAACAGACTTTGCTGCATTGGCATTACGTTCGTTCTTCCGAAAAGCGGACTATTCTTCCATACAGCAATACCGCCGATTATATTGTGAATACGTCGATGTCGTTTGAAGTACCGATTTATCGTCCCAAACTGATTGAGCATTTTAAGGAGTGGGAGAAAAAATACGAGGGCGATCCGTTAAGAGAGGATGCGTACACAAGGGCATCGCGCGTTAGAAAAGTATTGGAAGCAATCGATCCGGTGGAAGACGACTCTGCAATTCCGGGCGACTCCGTGCTGCGTGAATTCATAGGCGGAAGTACTCTCGAATATCATTGATTAACCGCGCTAAAAAATATTCAAGATAATAAACTCACAATCCATCGCCGCAGAACGATGGATTTTTTATTTCGCGGCAAATCGAAAGGCACAAAATGTTTTAGTTTGCGTCTTAATACGTGGATAATTATTTATTCTTGCCACGAGGACAATATGAAAAGTAAAATTTTTCCATTGTCGGTTGCCTTTATTTTATTTCCTTTACTAATTCATGCACAGACGAAAATTTCCGGCAAAATCACCGACAATAACAATCAACCGCTTCCAGGCGCCAACATCTATATTAAGGATAGCTACGACGGAGTAACATCAAAAGAGGACGGGAGTTTTTCATTTAAGACTAACGAAAAAGGCGAGGCGATTCTTGTTGCCAGTTATGTAGGTTTTAAAAAGTATGAGAACAAAGTCCTATTGAAAAAAGGCGATTTAAAAATCGATATTGTTTTGGAAGAAGAGATCACTCAAATGAATGCCGTTGTTGTTTCCGCCGGTTCTTTTGAAGCCAGCGATGAAAAGAAAGGCGTAATCTTAAGACCCCTTGATGTTATTACTACCGGATCGACTGCGGACTTGTACACATCTCTTAGCACCTTGCCCGGCACGCAAACGGTTGGCGAGACGGAAGGACTTTTTGTTCGAGGGGGTTCTGCCGCGGAATCAAAAACAATAATCGACGAGATGATTGTTCAAAGACCTTTTTCCAGCAGCGTTCCCGATTTGCCTTCGCGCGGTCGATTTTCTCCAATGATGTTTAAAGGAACTGTATTTAGCACCGGAGGTTATTCTGCGCAATACGGCCAGGCGCTCTCATCCGCGTTAATTCTTAAGACGATTGATATGCCCACGCAAACCATAACTTCGATTAATATGATGGTGTTTGGGTTTGGAGGTTCACATACTCAGTTATGGAAAAAAACAGCCGTTTCCGTTGAAGCCGCATATTATAATTTGAATCCTTATAACAATGTTTTCAAACAGCGAGTGGATTGGGATAAATCGCCCGCCGGCATATCGGGGTCTGCTAACTTTAGACAGAAAATTTCTAAGAACGGATTGCTCAAAGCGTTTGTGTCTTACGATAAATCGGATCTATCGCTGTACCTTCCCGATTTGGATAACCCCCCTTCGAAAAGTTTTTACGGGTTGAAACCTGAAAATTATTACTCGAATGTAAGTTATCGCGATATCTGGGGAGACTGGAATTTATTCGGCGGCTTTTCTTATAGCCTGGATAAAGATAGAATTAATGCGGCGGGAAACAGCATTGCGCAGGATGAAAGACTGGTGCAAACAAAATTTACCGCCAACAAAAAGATTTTGGATAATGCATACTTAACATTCGGCGCGGAAATTCAAAACACACTTTACGACGACACATACAATCAGTATAATTTTAAACTCAACGAGATATACAGCGCAGGCTTTGTTGAAAGCGATATCTATTTCACAAATGATCTGGCCGCAAAGATCGGTCTGCGAACGGAATATTCAAAAATATTAAATAAGTATAATCTAGCTCCAAGACTTTCTTTTGCATACCGACTGGGAACAAATACCCAGCTAAACTTTGCATACGGAAGATTTTATCAAACCCCGGAAAAAGATTTTCTGATTCAGCATGATAAATTCAACTATGAAAATGCGGATCATTACATCATGAACTATCAATACCTTGGGGAAAGCGAAACGTTTAGAATAGAACTCTACTACAAACAGTATCATAATCTTGTCAGAGGAACAGTTTATACTTATCCGTATTTTGATTTGCCGTTGGTGCCTTTCAGCAACGACGGAAAAGGATACGCCAAGGGCATTGATGTATTCTGGCGTGACAGCAAATCCCTGAAATATTGCGATTACTGGGTATCTTATTCATATCTTGATACGAAAAGGGAGTTCAGCAATTATCCATCGATGGCGTTTCCTACTTTTGCCGCGCCGCATACATTTTCAATCGTATTCAAAAGATGGTTCGAATCTATTTCAACTTACCTCGCATTGACTTATATTCACGCATCGGGCAGGCCGTATTTTAATCCGAACAATCCCGAATTTCTTGGAGACCGTGCAGGCAGTTATAACAATCTTAGTATGAATTTTAGTTTTATTGCCAAATGGTTCGGTAGTTACAGCGTTATTTTTTTCTCGGTGGATAATCTGCTTGGGTTTGCTAATGTTTTCGGATATCGGTATTCGACAGACGGAAAAATATGCAACCCGGTTGTGCCGCCGACTTTGCGTTCGATGTTCCTGGGTTTGTTTATTTCGATTGGAGAAGAAAACCAATATCAATAGATGAGGATTAAAATGAAAAATATCGCTATGCTGATAATTCTTATTTTGTGTTTTGCTGTCTCAACTCGCGCCGACGATGCAAAGTATGTTGAAGCCATGAAAAAAAATATTGCTCAAATGGATTCCATGAAATCACTGGAAGATATTGTTGACCTTACAAATTCATTTTTGAGAATAGCCGGCGCCGAAAAAGACAAGTGGCTTCCGTATTACTATGCCTCGCAGTTATATGTTCTGTCAAGTTTTTCCGATACCGTAAAAAGCAATAAAGATACTTATCTTGATGAGGCAGTGAAAACCCTTGCAATTGCGGATTCGCTTCAGCCGAATGAATCCGAAGTTTATGTCTTGAAGGGATTAATTTGTCAAGCCAGGCTTCAGATAGATCCGATGAATCGATATATGAAGTTCAGCCAGGAAATGAAAACAGATTTTCAGAAAGCTGTAGAGCTTGATCCTAAGAATCCGCGACCGGATTATTTAATGGGCGTGACTTTATTTTATACGCCCGAACAATTCGGCGGGGGACCCAAGGCGGCCAAACCGGTATTGGAAAGCTCATTGAAGAAGTTCAACGAATTTGTTCCCAAAGATGAATTGATGCCTATTTGGGGAAAGCGGCAGGTGGAAGCTTTTCTAAAACAAATTCAGTAACATTTTATCTCTGGCAAAAAAAACTTTAAAAAATAAAAGCGGGATGTTATGGATAAGTTTATGCAAGCCGCAATTGAAGAAGCGCAAAAGGGTTTGGAGGAAGGCGGAATACCGATCGGATCGGTAATTGTTTATCGCGGAGAAATTATTGGCCGCGGGCATAACCGTCGTGTTCAAAAAGGAAGCGTTATTCTGCACGGCGAGATGGACGCGTTTGAAAACGCGGGAAGACAGCCGGCCTCGGTTTACAAAGAATGCGTTCTTTATACAACTCTTTCTCCCTGCCCAATGTGTTCCGGTGCGATTATACTTTATCAAATTCCGAAAGTGATCATCGGTGAAAACAAAACTTTTATGGGCGATGAAGAGCATTTGAAATTGCGCGGTGTTGAATTGCAAGTTATGCAGGAGATGACGTGCATCGATATGATGACGAAGTTTATCGAAGAAAAACCAACTCTCTGGAATGAAGACATAGGCGTTTAACGGCAGCAAAAGTTTGTACCCATCATTATTTCGAAAGGATAAAATGAAATCATATAAATCTCTTTATTTGCTTCTTGGTATAGCTTTGTTTTGTTCCGTATCTCATGGGCAAACCGAAGCAGATGCGGCAAAACATAAGTTAGCCGAAGGAAACAAACGATTTGTTTCTTGTCAAATGATTCACCCGAACAATTCTTCGCAAACTAGAAGCGAGCTCGCAAATGGACAGCATCCCTTTGCCGTTATTATAAGCTGCTCTGATTCTCGAGTTCCGCCAGAAATGGTCTTCGACCAAGGATTGGGAGATCTATTTGTAATCCGGACCGCCGGAGAAGTGGTTGATGATATTGCTCTTGCCAGCATTGAGTATGCCGTTGAACATTTGGGAGTTAAACTTGTTATTGTAATGGGTCATCAAAAATGCGGAGCCGTTGACGCTGCTGTAAAAGGAGGAAAACTGCCGCCGCATTTAAATAAATTAATTGCAGCCATCAATCCGTCGGTTGCAAAAGCTAAAAAGCAAAAAGGCGATTTGCTGCACAACGCCATCCATGAAAATGTTAATCGAATTGTAATGCAGCTCAATACCTCTAAACCGGTGCTAGAAGAATTTGTTCATGAACATAAGCTGAACATAATCGGTGCGTATTATAATCTTGATAGCGGTGTAGTTGATTTTCTAAATTAAAACCCGGTTGAGGATAAAACATGCCCCCAAAAATATTTTTATTAATTCTGATTTCCGCAATAACAATAAATGTTTATTCTCAGCAGAGAAATGAAAGCAAAACTCCGTACGATTACGTGGACCCTCTCATCGGCACGGACGACATGGGGCATACATTTCCCGGCGCGGCGGTTCCGTTTGGGCTGGTGCAGCTTAGTCCCGAAACCGACACCGCGATGTACAGTTACGGCAAAGGATACAACCCCGATGTTTACAGGTACTGTGCTGGTTATCAATACACGGATAAAACAATCGTAGGATTTTCGCACACTCACTTCAACGGAACAGGTCATTCCGATCTCGGAGATTTTCTGGTAATGCCTACAGTGGGTAAATTAAAACTTAATCCCGGAACAAAAGAAAACCCCGGCAGCGGCTACCGCTCAAGATTTTCTCATTCAACCGAAAAAGCCAAACCTGGTTACTATGCCGTTAAACTTGACGATTACAATATCAACGTTGAGTTAACCGCAACTACTCACGTCGGATTTCACAAATATATTTTTCCCGAATCGAAAGACGCGCATGTGATACTCGATATGGTTTCCGGTATTTACAACTACGATGGAAAAGTTGTATGGTCGTCCGTTCGCGTTGAAAACGACCATTTGGTTACCGGGTTTAGACAAACCAATGGCTGGGCGCGTACGCGCTATGTTTACTTTGCGATGGAATTTTCTAAACCGTTTAAATCTTACGGACTTCGTAACGATGAAAAATTGATTTACCGCGGCTTCTGGAGGAAGTTTAACGAAGATGAAAATTTTCCGGAAAGAGCAGGGCACAATGTAAAATGCTATTTTAATTTTGATACGAAAGACGGCGAGGCAATTCTGGTTAAGGTTGCACTCTCCGGGGTAAGCACTGCGAACGCGCTTGAAAATTTAAAGGCGGAAATTCCCGGTTGGAATTTTAACGAAGTAAAAGAACACGCAAAAGAATTATGGAACAAGGAGCTTTCTAAAATAACAATTGAAGCAAGCGAAGAAAGAAAAGTAAATTTCTATACGTCGATGTATCATGCTTTCTTAAGTCCGGTTGTTTTCTCAGATGTTAACGGCGAGTACTGCGGGCTCGATCAAAATATTCATCGCTCAAACAAGTTTACGGATTATACAATCTTTTCTTTGTGGGATACATTCCGAGCGCTTCACCCGCTGTACACAATTATTCAGCAGAAGCGAACGAGCGATATAATTAACTCTTTCATTGCTCATTACGAGCAGAGTGCGGAAAAAATTCTGCCGGTATGGTCTCACTGGGCAAATGAAAACTGGTGCATGATCGGTTACCATGCTGTTCCCGTAATTGTTGACGCATATATGAAAGGCATCCGCGGCTTTGATGTAAAGGAAGCTTTCGAAGCTTGCCTGGCCAGTGCCAACTACGATAAGTACGACGGGATTGGCTACTACAAAAAGTACGGCTACGTTCCGGAAGATTTAAATTCCAATTCCGCATCCAAAACTTTGGAATATGCATACGACGATTGGACAATTTATAAATTTGCACAAAAGCTCGGCGAGAAAAAATATGAGTCCGAATTTTTAAAGAGGGCAAACAGTTTCAAAAATATTTACGATGCTCAAACTCATTACTTCCGCGCAAAAAATTCCGACGGCTCCTGGAAAAGTCCTTTCGATCCGCTCAGCGTTGTAAATCAAGGTTATATTGAAGGCAACGCCTGGAATTATTCTCTCTATGTTCCGCACGATATAAAAGGTTTTGTTAAACTCTTGGGCGGCAACGATAAACTTATAACCTGGCTCGATTCTCTTTTCACGTTTGATTTGCCTGAAAAATATTTCGGCGAAAGCGAAGACGTGACAAAAGTCGGGATGATCGGCTGTTATGTTCATGGCAACGAGCCCTCTCATCATGTGCCGTACATGTATTGTTTTGCCGGTGCGCCGTGGAAAACTCAGGAACGAATTCATGAGATAGTCGACACAATGTATAAGCCCGGTCCAAACGGTTTATGCGGCAACGACGACTGCGGACAAATGTCGGCGTGGTATATTTTCAGCGTGCTTGGATTTTATCCGGTAGCGCCTGGAAGTAATCAGTATGTTATCGGCAGTCCTTGTGTTAACGGTGCCGTAATAAATTTGGAGAACGGAAAGAAATTTAAAATTACCGCGGAGAACCTTTCCCAAAAAAATATCTATATCAACGAAGTAATTTTGAACGGCAAGAAAATAAACCGGTGTTATCTAAATCATTCCGAAATTATCAACGGCGGTGAATTGAAATTTATCATGTCGCCTGTGCCGAATAAAACCTGGGCAACAGCGGATGACTCATTGCCGTATTCGATGACTAAATAATCATGTTAGAGACTGAACTGTATTTTCGATGATGCTGTGCTGGGGAATTATAAAAATGAATTGAACGGAGGCCATATGAAGCAATGGTACGAAGAGTTGTTCAGCAATTATTCCGAGAGTTACGAGAAAGAAATTTTCACCGCGGGTACAAAAGGCGAGGCGGATTTTATCGAAAACGAATTAGGGTTTAACAAGTCTATTAAAATTTTGGATATCGGATGCGGAACGGGACGGCACGACATCGAGCTTGCCAAGCGCGGTTACAATGTTGTCGGGGTTGATCTTTCCGAGTCGATGCTTTCTAAAGCAAGAGAGAACGCTGCCAAAGTAAATGCCCGGGTTGATTTTAGACGGACGGATGCGCGTCATCTTAATTTCAGTGAAGAATTTGACGCCGCTATTATGATCTGCGAAGGCGCTTTTCCTTTAATGGAAACAGACGAAATGAATTTTATGATTTTGAAAGGTGCTTACAACGCTCTTAAGCAAAACGGTAAATTCATCTTTACTACTTTAAATGGATTATTCCCGCTGTATCATTCCGTCAAGGATTTTATTAATGAGCAATCCACGGGCGGAATCAATAAAACAAATTCTTTCGATCTGATGAAGTTCAGGGAGTATTCCGAGTACGAAATAACCGACGACGACGGCGTAAAAAGAATTCTCAATTGTAACGAACGGTATTATGTCCCGTCGGAAATATCGTGGATGCTGGGATCGCTCGGTTTCAAAGCCGCGGAAATTTTTGGATGTGAAATCGGTAAGTGGAGCCGGGATAAAGAACTGACCACAAACGACTACGAAATGCTGGTAATAGCAGTTAAGTAAATTGAGAAACAATTTTACCGAGCAGGCGGACGACGATGTTTAAAAATAATGTAGCGATAATTACAGGCGCATCATCAGGCATCGGAAAAGAAATTGCTTTGCATTTGGCAAAGCAGGGAGCGCTTCTTTCTCTTGCCGCAAGGGATTTAACACGGCTTGAGAAGGTAGCTGAAGAATGCAGCGCTGCTGGGACTAAAGCGATAGCAATTCAAACAGATGTTACCCAAAAAGAACAGTGTAAAGCGCTAATCGAGAAAACTGTTTCCGAATACGGCCGCATTGATACCCTCTTCAACAATGCCGGCATTACAATGTGGGCAATGTTCGAAGAAATAGAAAACATCGACATGTTCGAAACCATCATGAAGATAAATTATTTCGGAAGCGTTTACTGTACCTACTTTGCTCTTCCATATCTCAAAAAAACTAACGGACGGCTGGTTGGCATCTCGAGCATAACCGGTAAAACGGGAGTGCCGACAAGAACCGGCTACGCTGCAAGCAAACACGCTATGGCCGGATTTTTCGATTCGTTAAGAATTGAGTTGATGAATACCGGTGTTACTGTTACAATGATTTACCCGGGCTTCGTTGTGAGCGAAGTCCGCGAGCGCGCGCTTGGCATTAACGGCAAGCCGGTTGGTAAAAGTCATCTTGATGAGTCCAAGATTATGA
>JAKAHQ010000036.1 GCA_021814855.1 Bacteroidota bacterium
TCAGCGAGTATGGTGTGCTAAATTCCGCGGCTGCTAAAGACGAAGTGGTATTTAAAACTTCCGCCCGGGAATTTCAAATCTCGATGTTTGAAAAGGCAAAAGGATTTACAAAAGAAGAGACGGGGAACAACAAACCTGTAGTCTATCTGGTGGAACATGGCTAGATAGAAATTAGCTGGAAAGATTCCGGTGAAGAGAAAATTCTAAACTTTGCGAAGGGTGAATCATTTTTAATTCCGGCAGAACTTCACGGATTCAAAATAAAGACTAAGTCGAATACCAAATTTTATGTTGTAAATGTACCGGCAAGTATTTGATTCTTCGACTGCAGCCGTTGCAACAATTAAGTACTAATCATGGGCAAAATAAAATGAATATTAACATGAGGGCATGGATCGAATCGGTTCTTAATTCCGGAGAGCGCATGGCAATTCCTTTGATGACCCATCCCGGCATCGAATTATCCGGAAGAAGAACGATTGACGCCGTTACAAACGGTGTATTTCATTATGAAGCCATAAGGGCAATTCACGATAATTTTAATCCGGCGGCTTCCGTTGCCAATATAATGATGGATCTAACCGTCGAAGCGGAAGCTTTCGGCAGCAAAATAAATTTTGCGGAGAACGAGGTTCCTGCCGTTACGCGCAGAATTGTCCATGACAAAGAATCTATAGATAATCTGAAAGTCCCGGATTTGAATTCGGCTCGCATACCGGAATACCTGAAAGCAACACAATTAGCTGCAAGTAATATTCCGAACGCACCGGTCTTTGCCGGCTGCATCGGTCCTTTTTCTCTCGCTGGAAGATTATTCGATCTAACCGAAATTATGACTGCGCTTCTTCTCGATCCCGATGAAATAATTCCTTTGCTGGAAAGGTGTAATGAATTTTTAATGGAATACGTTCGAGAATTTAAAAGCAGTGGCGCAAACGGAATAATTATGGCGGAACCCGCGGCAGGATTGTTATCCGCAGAAATGTGCGATGAGTTTTCGTCGGGATACATCAAACAGATTGTGGAAGAAGTTCAGGACGATAACTTTTTGTTTGTGCTTCATAATTGCGGAAACACAGGTCACGTAACCCAATCGATGGTTTCCACAGGCGCAAAAGCGATTCATCTTGGAAACAAAATCGATATTGTAAAAACACTTGAAGAAGTTCCGGAAAATATTCTTGTGATGGGGAACCTGGATCCTGTAGGCGTCTTTAAGATGATGAAAGCCGAAGAGGTATTTAATGAAACTACAAGACTTCTCAGAGAGACTTCCAGATTTAAAAATTTTATAATCTCCACTGGCTGCGATACACCGCCCGGCGTTCCGATCGAGAACGTAAAAGCTTTTTTTGACGCAGTTAATTCTTATAATCAAGTTAGACATCTGTGAGCTATTGGTTTCGAGGAAAGACCAATTCAATGCAAAAGAACAACCGATATTTTGAAAATTTTCTCGGATTTCCAGAAATATCATCTCTAAGAAATCTTTATCTTGCCCACTGAGTTATTCCAATGGTAAATGCAACTATAGATTTAACTATAACCAACAAAATTATTTTTAAGGATGAACAATGAATACCGCATTCAAAAAAATTGCAACTATATTGTTTTTGGTCATAATAGTCTGCCTTAATGATATTACCGGACAAACAAAATCGAACGGGAGTGATGTACCTTATTTTGACATTACTAAATACGGCGCTGTAGGCGATGGTAAAACTATAAATACTGTCGCTATTCAAAATGCGATTGATGCATGTACAAAACATGGCGGCGGTAAAGTTTTAATTCCTCCGGGAGAATTTATGTCTGGGGTGATTCGGCTTAGAAACAACGTTACTCTTTATCTCGAAAACGGAGCTGTGCTTAAAGGTTCGACTAATTTAAACGACTATATGTTGAACGGAACAAGAGTGGGATTGCTCTTTACACAAAATTGTGAAAACGTTATGATAGAAGGCGACGGGGTAATTGACGGCAACGGGGATTCTTTTCAATACATGAATAAGAGAAAAACATTTCAACCCGAGGGATATAAAAAATATACCCGGCAGGGTAAGAATTATGCAAACGATTCGACCATGGTTTCCGACGGACCCGCCGAACCGCATGAACAAAGACCGTTCCAGATGATAATATTTTCGAATTGCAAAAATGTCCGCGTGAACGGTATAACAATAAAAAATTCTCCGTTCTGGACTCTTCATTTAGCCGACTGCGACGGCGTTGTAGTAACGAACACAAGAATACTCAACAATGTGTTAATAGCAAACAGCGACGGCATTGACTGCACCTGCTGCAGCAATGTTCTAATTTCCGATTGCGAAATTGTTGGCGGGGACGACGGTATTGTACTTAACAGTTACAGCGTTCATATGGGATTGCCCGGTTTCCAAAATTTGAAGCGTCCTTCCGAAAATATTGTTGTTAGCAACTGCATAATCGAGTCGCGTTCAAGCGGCATCCGAATCGGCGGCATAGATCACAATTTTATGAAACATTATTCCTTCGATAACATTGTTATACATAATTCGAACCGCGGCATTCTTCTTCATACAAGCATCGAAGGCGGAATTGAAGATTGTTCTTTCTCGGATATTACAATTGATACCCGTCTGCACACCGGCGACTGGTGGGGCAAGGCCGAACCGATTCATATTCAAGCCGTTCCTACGGAAAAGGGGCGGAAGGTTGGAAAGATCGATAATGTTCGTTTCAGAAATATCCACGCCGTGAGCGAAGACGGCATTGTTATCTACGGTTATGAAAAGGGTCTGATCTCTAATCTTTCGTTTGACGGATTGGATTTGCAAATAAAAAACGGGAAGCTTCAAAATTCTTACGGAGGAAATTTCGATCTTCGACCTACTGCTTTTACGGAACTGAATTTATTCAAGCATGACATCCCCGCAATTTATTTTTATAATGTCGACGGCGTAAGTATTACAAATTCGAAAATTAGGTTTGAAGATAAAATGGAAGACTTCTTTAAATATGCAGTATGGGCCGAAAATTTTAGCGACATTGACATCAACGGTTTGAACGCGGCTCCTCCGAACGGCTCAAGAAATACTTTAATATGCCTGAAGAATGGAAAGAATTTTTCAATTAGGAATAGTATTATTTATGCGCCGGAAAAAACATTTTTAAAGAAGAACAACGTTGACGGCAGAATCAAGATTCTTAACAATCTCTATTTCTAAAAAAAATAATTGAACATTGTTGATTTAAAATTGAGTTTCAACCAAACGAAGAGGTAAGGATGAAAAACCTATTTATAATTTTGCTTGTAACGGCAGGATTTGCCACGCACATATATGCACAAAATCGAGAAGCGAAGGTCATAATCGACGCTGCCGGTTTGGGAACCAAGATTAATAAAAATATCTACGGACAATTTTCCGAACATCTTGGTCATTGTATTTACGGAGGAATTTGGGTAGGTCCGAACTCATCAATTCCGAATACGGATGGAATTCGAAATGATGTTATAGCTGCTTTAAAGGAAGCAAAGATTCCGGTGCTTCGCTGGCCTGGCGGTTGCTTTGCCGATGAATATCACTGGAAAGACGGTATCGGTCCCAGAGATAAAAGACCTTCGATGATCAACACTAACTGGGGAGGTGTAACAGAAGACAATAGCTTCGGCACTCATGAATTTTTAGAATTTTGTAAGTTGATTGGAAGCGAACCATATATAACCGGTAATGTCGGCAGCGGAACCGTTCAGGAATTTTCACAGTGGGTTGAATATGTAAATTCCGATAATGTAAGCCCAATGACTAACATGCGTAAACAAAACGGAAGAGATAAATCGTGGGGAGTAAAGTATTGGGGAATCGGAAATGAAAGCTGGGGCTGCGGCGGCAATATGACTCCCGAATATTACTCTGACCAGGTAAGACGTTATTCTTCGTTCATAAAAGATTATGGTGGCAACAAGACGTATAAAATTGCAGTTGGTCCCAGCGACGACGATTATAAATGGACCGAAGTCCTTATGAAAAACGCGCGAGGTTTTTTCTCAGGCCTCTCGCTTCATTATTATACATGGAAGAATGATAAGATAGCAACCGATATCTCGGATGCAGACTGGTTCGATGTTATGAAAAAAACTTTACGCATTGATGAACTGATTACTAAACACAGCGCAGTCATGGATAAGTACGATCCGAATAAACGGATTGGTTTGATGGTTGACGAATGGGGAACATGGACTGCAGTTGAACCTAATACTAATCCTGGATTTCTTTATCAACAGAACACACTTAGAGATGCGATAGTTGCCGCTTCCAATTTGAATATTTTTAACAATCATGCCGACCGCGTGAAAATGGCAAACATAGCTCAGATGGTTAATGTGCTACAGGCGCTAATTCTAACCGACGGGGCAAAAATGATTCTCACCCCAACGTATTATGTCTTTAACATGTTTAAAGTACACCAAGATGCGCTTCTTCTTAAAACAAAAATTGAAACACCGGATTACGTCTATGGAGATCAGAAACTTCCGGCAGTTAATTGTTCGGCTTCAATTGATGCTCAAGGAAAGATGCACATCTCATTATGCAATATCGATCCCAAAGTTACTCACAAGGTTTCCTGTGATTTCGAAAAAATAGAAGCCAAGGACGCAACAGGTCAAATTTTAACCGCGGGCACAATGAACGCCCACAATACTTTTGATAATCCAAACAGTGTAAAAACGGAAACGTTCAATGATTGTAAAATGAACGGGAATAAACTGGAAGTTACAATGCCGCCGATGTCTGTAGTTGTATTGGAATTGGAAGGTAAATATGATCTTGGTGCAACATTTGAGTTAAAGAATCCTAGGCCGGGGCTCAGTTATAATTATTATGAAGGCAACTGGCAATTTCTTCCGTCGTTTAAAACACTTGCCGCCAAAAGAAGCGGAGTAATTGAGACTATTGATATTCCCAAGGAAAATTCCGGCAGCGATTTTGGACTTCAATATGACGGTTACGTAAAAATTCCTAAAGATGGTTTATATACTTTCTATGTTAACTCGGATGATGGCGCTGCGCTCGTAATTGATGATCAACTGGTTGCGGATAACGACGGCCGACATGCGCCGCAAGAGGTTTCCGGTACTTCGGTTCTTAAAGCAGGATTTCATAAAATCAAAGTCGTATTTTTTCAGGCAGGCGGGGGCGCTGCACTGGATGTTAGCATCGAAGGACCAGGGCTTTTCAAAACAAAAGTCCCGGCCGGAATGTTATTCCATTAATAGTCAGAAGGTAACGAATTTGAAATCCGGAATATTTGTCTTTTCTTGCTAGCCGAAATAATTTATTTTTGAAAAGAAAATTAATGAGGTCGGGAGATGAAAAATTGGTTGATGGTGTTTAGCTTAATAACTGCGATAATTATCTGTAGCTCATTTATAACTTATGCTGCCGGAGAACGGAATGCGGAGGTGAAATACAAAATGGAAATTTCGAAAGCCGAATTCGGAAAAACTAAAGACGGCCAAAATGTTGAGGCGTATACCTTAACAAACAATAACGGAATGATGGTAAGAATTATTACCTACGGCGGCACAATTACAGAGATATGGGTGCCGGATAAAAACGGAAAATTTGCAGACGTCGCTCTCGGTTACGATAACATTGAAGGTTATGAAAACGGCAAAGCATTCATTGGCGCGTTAATTGGCAGGTATGCAAATCGTATCGGCAAGGCAAAATTTTCTATTGACGGCGTGGAATATAAATTACCAGCAAATGATAACGGTAATCAACTTCACGGAGGCATAAAAGGATTTGATAAGGTTGTGTGGACTGCCGAACCAATCACTAATAAAAATAGTATCTCGCTTAAGTTGACTTATTATAGTAAAGACGGCGAGGAAGGTTATCCAGGAAATGTTCATGCAACTGTTGTGTATTCGTTGAACGATAAAAACGAAATAGAAATGGATTACTCAGCTACGACTGATAAAACTACGGTAGTCAATTTGACAAACCACGCATATTTCAATTTGGCTGGAGCCGGAAGCGGGGATATTCTTTCTCATAAGTTAATGATCGACGCAGATAAATTTACTCCTGTCGATGCAACTCTAATTCCTACAGGTGAATTAAGAAACGTCGAAGGAACGCCGATGGATTTTAGAAAACCGGCGGCAATAGGATCCAGAATAAACGACGATTACGATCAACTGAAATTAGGAAAAGGATACGATCATAATTGGGTGCTCAATAAAAAGGGGAATGAGTTAAAACTTGCTGCGGAAGCATATGAACCGGAAAGCGGAAGAGTGCTGGATGTGATTACCACTCAACCCGGTATTCAATTTTATTCCGGAAATTTTTTGAACGGCAGCGAAATAGGAAAGGGAAATATTCCTTACAAACATCGTTACGGTTTTTGTCTTGAGACACAACATTTTCCCGATTCGCCGAATAAACCTGAATTCCCAACGGTTATTCTTAAGCCTGGGGAAAAATATTCCTCAAAAACTATTTATAAATTTTCTGCAAAATAATTTTAGCACGTAAAATTCTTTTGAGCAAAGTTAATCGGCTGGTCAAATTGCGTTGTTGGCATTCCAGCCGATTTTTGTTTTAAAAAATTAAAATATCATGATGACCGGTAGAATGAAACATCACACCGATGTAAACTTTTAATCTTTTTCTTTTCTATGAAGTAATCTCTGAAAGTATGTAATTAAATATTTAACCGGTTCAATATTCTAATAGAATTTTCGAAAAAATTTTTCTAATGCGATACATAAATGCCTGGAATTAGTTAATACCGATTCTTTAGTAAAAATGCTTTAACCTGATTCGGCGACAAGATTGTTCGAAAATTTTCCTTGCTAAGCAGACATTCATTTGACTTGTTTTTTTATATTTAAATAAATACTTTGTAATCACAATCATGGGTATAAAATGAAATATCAGCTACATGTCCTTACCCTATTCTGCGATGCCAATAGCAAATGTTTATCTTTATCATAAAATTTATTAAAATAATAAATGCCTTAAGGGTACTTCCTTTATTGGATTGATGAAAAGATTAGCAAAATATGCTTTTGAATAAAAGATCGATTTTGGCACTAAAAATGATTCCTTACGAAGATTATTTTAAATGATAAATTAATTTTAGAATAATGTGCTAAACAAAATTTTGCATTCTACAATTTCCTAAATGAATTAAAGGGTAAATCCTTAGAGGAGGTGCAATGAAAAAAGTACTACTATTTGTTGTAAGCTTGTTGTTTGTTGCAGGCTGGGCAAAGGCCCAAGTAATTGCAGATTTTGAAACCGACGCGGGCGGTTTCTCCAACACCAATTGGGCGCCTATGGTTACTAGTGTAGCAAGAGCAGCCGATCCAACAGGTAAAAGCAGCGGTGTTTTATCTGTTGGTATCGATGGAACTCTTGCCGACCACGGAGCTATAGTTAAAAGCGGCGTTGCTGTTGGTTCAGCTCAAGTTATTACCTATTATGTCTATCTGCCGGCAGATATTCCGGATGATTTTGATTGTCAAATTTGGGGACAACCACAAGGCGGTAATTGGCCATGGACTCAACAAGATTATTACGCAAAAGATATTCCTAAAGGCGTTTGGTACCCGTTGAGTTATTATGCTAATCAACAGGCGCTTAACAATCCCGATGTAAATGTTATCTACAGCGCAGGCACGCCGATTCAAGGCGGATTTCAATTTGTTCGCGGCGCTTCAAATCCAAATTGGAAGGGTACTATTCTTATAGATAACGTTTCTTTAATAGGCGCTCTTCCTGTAACGATTGCAGATTTTGAAAGCGATTTAAGCGGCTATACAATTTTAAATTGGAGCGATGGCCTTTCAAATCTTGCAAGAGTTGCCGACCCTACAGGTAAAAGCAGTGGTGCATTGGATATGACTTGTACTTCCAACGCTGCAGGAAATAACAGCGCCCTAATTAATAAAACTAATATTGGTCCTCAAAGCGCTTCCGTTACCGAATTAGTTTACTGGGTTTATTGCCCGGCAGATATGCCTAGTACAGTTGACTTTACTATTTTTTGCCAGGATAATAAAAACTGGAATCACACCGTACAAACTACAAGCGCGGCTTCAATAGTAAAAGGGAAATGGTTCCCGATTTATTTTGATCTTAAGGCATGGGAAGCCAAAAAAAGTACATTTGATGTTGTCAATAATGCTTTTGGTTGGTTTGGACTTCAAGTTGATATGAAGGGTTGGTCCGGTGATATTCTTATTGATAATGTTGGTTTCTTAAGCGACATAGTTGAACGAAAATGGGTGGCAGTTGATTTTGAAACTCCCGCTGCAGGACTAAACGGCTTTTACATTGCAAGCAATCAGAAAACCTTTACCGCCATTTCCAGGATAAAAGATCCAACCGATGCGGCAAATAAAAATCATGTTATCGATGCGGCGGTAGATCTTTCATTAGGAACCAGCGGCGCTATTGCAATGGACAACGCCTATATCTATAACTCCACAGACGGAAAGTATGCAGCTAAAATATCTTTGGATGTTTACATTCCATCAGATTTCCCTTCCGGTTCAACTGTATCGTTGGGATTAAAAGGATTAGCTACAGATAATCAATTGCTGACGGGCGAGGGGAATACGGTAAAAGCAGGTCAATGGAATACTGTTGTTCTTACGACAAAACCATTAGTTGATGCCGGGCTTTTCAATCCGCAAAAAACAACATCTATTCTTGCGCAGGTTCAGTTCAATTCAACGAAGACCTGGAAAGGAGATTTGCTTTTTGATAATTTGACTTATTACGATATCAATCCAATTCTAAAAGCTCTTGCCTCGCCGGTTACTATAGCGCAGGTAAAATCTTCTGCGGAAGATGGCGCTAAGGTGCCGTTTGATTATATATTGATTCAATGGATTGATAATCTTTCTGGCAAAGAAACTTATAATATTTATGTCAGTGAATCTCCTATTACAAATCGATTTGCCAAAGGCGTTGTAAAAGTTGCTTCAGGAATTCCTCACGGTCAATTAGCCTGGGCATACAGGCCGTATACATCCGACGGCGCTGTGAAGACTTATTACATTGCAGTTACTGCTTCTATTTCCGGAGAAACGGACTTGGCAGATCAAGCAAAGGCGGGACCGTTGACCCT
Source organism: Bacteroidota bacterium (assembly GCA_021814855.1). The sequence goes on from JAKAHQ010000036.1 coordinate 9,133, forward strand.
TAAGACAAGCAAAACTGTAAAGGTTCAATACGTTCCTAATTTTGCCGACAACTTTAATTTAGACGGTATCGATGCGGAATTTTTAGGGTATGAAAATAATCAGGCTACGCCGGAATTAGGCGGCGCTGCCAGACCATGGTATCCCGGCGACACCGATTTTGATTACAGAGCTACGTTTGTAATTGATGATAATTACTTGTATATGGCTACCAATATTACGGACGAT